>AP019756.1 GCA_006742785.1 Nitrosomonas stercoris
TTAAAATTGTCATCCGCGTTAATCTGACGTAGTACGACTATCACAAACGCCAGAAAAACGAATACTACAACCGAGACAAAGCTGGAAAGCAACACAAACGACCACATAGCTACAAGAATGTGAGTTCCGACAATCAGAATGAATGGAACAATAGGGATTCCAAACATCATAGGAGGGCGCGTAGCGCCCTTAAACACCCTGTCCTTGATGAGATCATTCATAGCCCTAACCAATTAACAAGGCGGCGATTCCAGCGCCGCCGCCAACCAAAATGCCTCCCCAGAAAACGGGGGCTACATCTTTCCATTGAGCGGCCTGAAACATCATCCTGAAACCAACGAACATTAATGCGATTGTCAACACAACCGCACCGATAGATAACAACCAAGTTGAAATCGTATTAAGCATCGTCGTTCCGCGTTCCAGTTGTGCGAACGCTGGCGAACTCACCAAAGCCATACTAATAGCTAAAGTTGTTTGATTACGAAATGCCTTAAGGTTTTTATACATATTTAATCCTTTGATGGGTTAATTAACATCATTGACGACGGGTTGGTAACAGAAGATTCTCCAGATAAAAGCATGCTAGCTGGAGGGGGGTGAATAACTTTAACTCGCACACCGGGTTGACTCGTGGTGTTACTAATTTTCTTGGCTTTTCCCGAATTGGATAGTGGGATGACAAACGGTGCAGATTCCATATAAATAGGATTATCCGGCGTTGAAAAAATTACTTTGTCGATATAGCGCGCCACATCAGGATTTGTTTTGCCAGCGTTTAGCTTGCCGGAGTTATAGCAACTCAAGGCCGCGTGGGTGGCGCTGTATTCTTGTGTTGCATTGAATCCAGAAAAGCGTGCCTCGGCCAGACATTGCTGAAAAATTTCGTGTGCTGCCACAACGTTTTTACACACATCAAATCCAGATTTAATATCGTTATCCCAACCTAGGCGCGAAAAATGTATTTTATTCACCTGCCCTTGGCCAATACTGAAGTTCCGTCCCAGGCTAGTGAGG
This sequence comes from Nitrosomonas stercoris, assembly GCA_006742785.1. NCBI lineage: Bacteria > Pseudomonadati > Pseudomonadota > Betaproteobacteria > Nitrosomonadales > Nitrosomonadaceae > Nitrosomonas > Nitrosomonas stercoris. The sequence continues at coordinate 1,018 of AP019756.1, forward strand.
TAATTAGCCGTCGCGACCGCTTCGGCAAGATTCTTTGGTTGGCGCACCAAGCGCCCACCCACGACTCCCACAGCAAACGGATTAAATCCTGATTCAACTTGATAAATCCGTTGCATTGTAGGGTGATGCAAAGCGGCGTGGCAATCAGCTGGCATATCGATCATAAGAAAGCAACAATACTTTGGCGCAAACACTTAATATTTTCCATGATTATTCACATTAAGTCAATAAAAAATAAAACTTTTTAATCAATAAAAACGTATACTTATTTAAGCGCTTTAATTAAGCACAAACAGAATATTCTCGACTGCCTTTGTTTCTAACGCAAACGTTGCGCAAGGCGCAAAAAGGCGGTGTAAACCGCCATCTCTATACCAACAAAAAACAAGAACTTGCCTTGCAAGGCAAGGCGTATTACTTCAACAGAGAAAGGAGTATAAGAACCAGGCTAAGCAACAAATTGAATCCCACAAGAGCACTTAACAGCCATAGATGCTTGGTGAATGGAGAAAAACCCTCCGATATAGTTTTTGCGTTTAATTCAGCTTGTTCGCCGATTCTGGATTGGAATGTTTCAACTTCGGTTTCAAAGTCAGCTCTTGCTTTGTTGACGTGAATGGCTAAGGCACGCGCCATTGACTCCATGTCTCTAAAAGCCTCTTGGGCTACGCTCGCTGCGTTCTCTACATCGCTAGTAACACTTTCGTACAATTGAGGTAGTTCTTTTTTTAACGCCTCAATTTCCAGTAGGAGTTTTTGTATATCGAGAAGCAAGTCAGCATGTACCTGCTCCAAGATTGTTGATGAAGGCCGATCATTCATTGAAAAGTGTCACAAATATTTCATCAAAGTGTTTTTTTACGCCCCTAGCCAGCCGCCCACTCGTTCTTAAACTAGCAAGTTCTCGTAATTTTTTCTTATTTTGTTCCTCGGCTGGTTTGGCCTGTATTTCTTTTATGCGAGCGGTCACATCATTCAGGTTGGCCACGACTTGATCGACGGTGCTTTTGGTAAGCAGCTCAAATACTTCGTTGTAATATACGGTTGCCCACTTGATCCCCATTTCCGCGCAATAGCCAATAATGGAGGGAAACAAATTTTCCGCCGTTTCATCACGAGGTACATAATTTAAAATGACTTTGATTTTTGAACCTGGGATGCCAAATTCTTGCAGCTGCGTCAGCAGCTCTAAAGTATCGTTTTGCTGCTTGCCGTCCGGCACGCAAGGCACTACAAAATAATCAAAGTCCTCATGAGCGTCATCGAGATCTTTTAGCGCCGTAAACGCCTGTTCTACGTTTGATGAACCTACGTCTACAACAACATTTTCGTATAAAGTAATTTCCTCAATAACTTTTTTAAAATATTTTCCACTAACTTTTTCGCCATCAACATTTGTTGTGTTAATGCTTTCTACTTGAATCACCTCACAACCAGGGAGTCGGGGGGCCAGAAAATGTTTTGTTAGCGTGGACTTGCCCACATTACCTGAGAAATTAACAACTGCTATCTTTGTCATCGTGTTTTCCTATTCCGTGTTTGTCTAATTGATCTTCATACGAGGGCTTTTTCCACTTGTTTAAAGCATCTCTTGGTGAAGATTGTCCTTTCGTTTCCACCCTATCTTGCTCTGTTTTACGCTTTGTTCGCGGGGCGAACATTTCACCTTCGACTGTCGTTGACTCATCGAAACTCTTTGTTGAATTTTCGGGATCGCCCAAAGATGGCCGAGGATCGCGTGCCCTAAATTCACTTTCATATTTGCGAATTTCAGCATCGAAATCAACGTTTCGACGTAGCCAGCTCGTAAACGACGAATACGTGCCCTTGTATCCCTGCGTTGCGGCGTATTTGTGAATATCTTTGAACGTTAACCCCAAATAATGGAGAAACGCCATCTGTTTCGTTAACCGGCGTAACCCTCCTGCTCTGCTTGGCTTGGTGGATTTATAAAAATCCAGGGAACTGTCTAAATCGCTCATAGGGGCAAAAACAGCTTAAAACAAAACAAAGCAATATAAAACGCAATAAAGCACATATAAGCTGAAATAAAAATTTAATGTTAAACAAATAAAAAAGAATTTACAAGTAATGTGAATCATTAAAACGCAATAAAAACGTATTAGAATGATTTAAACACGTTTGATGTGAATATTAATGGCAGTAGTCTTGATATGTGTTTATAATGCAAAAAGGCACGCTGGGTATGTTTACACTTTGGCTACGCCTTCGGTAAAATACCCTGTGCCAAAGGTTCCACCTTTGAAACCGGAAGGCCTGGGCTTGGGAAAGCTTGGCCTTGGGGCTTAGCATCAAATGAAAGCTGACTACGCCAGTATCTTAAATGTTCGCGGGGCGAATACGACAATGAAGCAGAAACGTGCATCAACCAAGACCGCTGTAGTGTCATTTCGCATTGGAAATGAAGCCTACGACCGGCTGAATCAGGCCAGTGCACAAGCCGGAGTCTCTACAAAGGTATGGCTTGAAGAAGCTATCTTGAATAACCGCACCCGAATTGTGCAACGGGTCAAACCCAATGCTGATTTGCGTGCTTTGGCTACCCAGATCAACCGTATGGGCAATAACCTTAACCAGGTTGCCCACACGCTCAACAGCGCCCAGCTTGCTGGCTTGTTGTCCAGGAATGAATGTTTACATGCCATTGAGCGGCTTGACCACATTCGCGCCCTATTGAACGAAACGATTACCTATGCTCGCCAGGGTTAACGCCGCAGCGGGCGGCATCCGAGAATACCTTGAAACGGGGCGCAAAAGGGGGCGTGAATATGATCGCGATCTGGTAGACGATCGTATCCCCTTAGCCGGTGATATAGATCTGATGGACAGCATAATTAACCAGATCGAAACCAGGCAGAAAGGCGATAGCCGTTACCTGCATATCACTCTTAGCTTTGCCGAGCAGTTCACGGAAAGTAATACCCCGACCCAAGGTCGAGTGAATCTGGACACGATCCGCGCCGTGACTGAACAGTACCGGCGCGATCTCATGGCTGCGTATGACACTGAGGAATATATTTTCTACGCAGAAGCGCATATTCCAAAAGTCACGCATGATATTCATGCGAGCACGGGCGAATCCTACGAGCGGTTGCCGCACGTTCACATCGTCATACCGATGCGAAACATTGCAACTGACCAATACCTAAACCCGCTGGGTTACTACGGTTCCAATATGGCCTGGCACGATGCTATCAAGGAGAAAATCAACAACGATTTTCACCTAAAAAGCCCCTACGACGCGCCCCGCGCTGAACCGGCTCCCTCCCCTCTTGGGCGGCACAATGCCGCCCTTGAAAATTTGTCCGCTAAAGAGGTACGCGCCTATATCAAGCGTGAGGCCATCGAAGCTGGGGCGCAGACCCTTGAAGACATCGCCCGCATTGCCGAGCAATACGGAGTCGTACGGGTGCGCCACGGGCGCGACGGCGACTATCTGAACGTCAAGCCCGCATGGGCTGACAAAGGCATCAATCTTAAAGACATTACCCCTGAATCTTTACAGGCTGGCACTACGACCCCGACCCTTCGTCCCGACGCAGCAGAGATGGCTGCGAAGGTAGAACAATGGACACAACGCCGCGCCCTTGAAGTGCGCTACGTATCCAGTAAGGGCAGGTGGGCTACTTACAAGGAATTGGACGACCAGGGCAAAGCCGACTGGCTGGCCGATAAACGGTATCAATCCCGCGTAGCGTTGCTGCGTACTTTAAACCGAGGACTATATGCGTATCGAGGACGAACTGATCGTAAGGATGGAGCACTTGAGCCAGATGTTGGCGACCATGACCGAACAGAATTTAATCATCACACAGGAACTAACCCGCATCACGCAGGCGTTGCAACGCAGCCAAGAAGCGGCCAGCCACCCGGACGTGCTCATAGAGCAGATGAACAAACTCATGGAGCCAATCGCGCGCGAAATCGCGGCGATTCGGCAGACCCTGGAATAACCAAGGAGAATAGACATGGCAGAACACGACTCAACCGTTATCAGCCCCGTATTGCAAAGATTGGAACCTTCCCGCCTCCCGAAAGAATTCACCATTTGTCAGACTTGTCCGCACTCGGTATGGTTTTCGACGAAGGACAGACTGAAATGCTATTGCCGAGTGATGTTCCTGGTCAGTTGGGACAGTCTGAAGCCGGTGCCGATGACGGAATGCGACGGCCCCACCATTGGCCAAGAGCAGGACGAGCTGAAGGAGTAAACCTTGCAAGCACACCAAATAGCCGCGCTTTGCAGGCAATGCGAGAGCGTGAAACTACATGCCGCGAGGCACTTGTACAGTCAGCAAGAACTCTTGAAGGCAATCGAGCAATTACGCTTGACGTTGAACCCGCCCAGCTTGCCGCTGGCCGACTTCGCACTGCTTTGGAACAAGAAGCGATTCGAGCTGGCGACCCTCAAAAAAATGCTGGACGACAGAGAAGCGTCATCCGGGCGCAAGTGCGCGAAGAACGCAGCCCGGTCAATGCGGCACGGCTGAAAGCCGAGACAAACCCGGCGCTGGTGATCGAGGCCGCAGCCAGGTACTACAAAATCGACCCAGCTCAATACTCGATCGGCGTAGGGCGCGATGGTACCCCGCGCATATTCCATGATGGCAAACAGTACAACCTGGGCGACTTCTTCACCAAGCACCTGAATAAATCGTGGCTGGACACCCAGCCTATTTTGATGGCGTGTCACCAGGCTTCGTTATCGGGTGCCCTGCCTCAACCGGATTTAGAAATGTGGGCAGCTTTTAACGAGTGGCGTAGCCAATCCTATAAACGCCGCCAAAATGAGCGTGAACACGCAAAAGCGCACTTTAGAACCAAAATATTGACAGTACGACACCTATACAAAACGCAAAAACAGGCAGCACAAAAGCTAGTCGGATTGGAGCGGCAGAGCGCAATGGGCAAAGCACGCGCTTCGCGTGCTATCGCGCTAGAAGAGATTGTTTTACAGCGAAAAAACACATACCGCGACCTAAAAGCACCGAGTCGTAATGCAGAGTATCGTACCTTCCTGCATCATCTGGCTGAACGCGGCGACTTAGCCGCGCTAAGAGAGTTGCGAAGAATACAGCAAGCCCAACCAGAAACAGGCGACCCGGATTTTATTCAAGGCCAGGGCGAGGACAAGCCTGTTTTCGCGCTGCCCAATTATCGGGTAGATATTGCCGGAAATGTAATCTACCAGGATCGGGGCAAGATCATTATTAAAGACGCAAGGCAGGGAATTGAAGTGCTTAATCCTGAGCAGCGTACTTATGATCTTGCCCTAAAAGTTGCTGTGAGCCGATACGGTAAATCTCTGACATTGAACGGGGATACCGCATTCAAGCAGCAAATGATCGAGGCCGCACGGCGTAGCGGCCTGGATTTTGAAATTAAAGATGCGAACCAGCCTCTAGCGGCTCCTGTTCGCATCAATACACAAATTCGTAAACGTTAAAAGGATATACAGCATGTACACAATCGCACAAATCGAAGCAATCACCGCAGCGATACATAACCAAGATAGCAACACATCTCAAGCAATTGCTCGTATGGAAGCTATCAGTAATATTTATCTAAAAGCACTTGCTGATGGTGTAACCGTTGTTGAACGAGAAAGCCTCACTGAGCAAGAGATTGAAATGATCAACTATTTTCTTGTGAAGTAAGAAAAACCCCTACACTGAAGTAAGAAGAACCCTTACGCTATTGCAAGGTTTTAACTGAAATGTTCGCCAGGCGAACATCGTTCAGTTAGATTAAGGGTTTAACCATGCTGAAGTAAGAAGAACTCCTGCGCTATTGCAGGGTTTTAACTGAGATGTTCGCCAGGCGAACATCATTCAGTAGGATGAAGGCTTTAACCATGGGTATGCTTCTCAAGAGATTGAAATGATCAACTATTTTCTTGTGAAGTAAGACAAACCCCTACACTGAAGTAAGAAGAACCCTTACGCTATTGCAGGGTTTTAACTGAGATGTTCGCCTGGCGAACATCGTTCAGTAGGATGAAGGCTTTAACCATGGGTATACTTCTCGCTCCTCTGGATGTGCCTGTTCCCAACGGGCCTGCTCCGTTACAAAGTCTTTACCAGGTACCCATCTGCCGTTCTGTTCCATCGTTCCCACGTACTTAGGAGCGATGCCTGCATCCGTATAGCTATTGTCCAGATATGCCACGCAGTAATCAGGAAGTGAATTCTTGATTCCGTAGTAAGTTTCAGTGACGCAAGCACTACTCATATTACTCATAAAGTTATTATTCCAACCCTTGCATACTTTACGCTTCATCTGAATTTGTTGAGTGCGATTCAAATAATCCGCATCGCAGCGCCCCGCACCATTTACAATGCCCTCAACAAGTTGAGGCATATTTGCAGATACATCCTTTGCAGTGGGACACGTATTTAGAAATGAGCGGCGCGCTTTGACCGTATTGCTCCACTTTATGTGCGTAATGCTGAAATACCGACTTAGCGAAGGGTTACACTCATTGGGGCGTTGCGAAGAGGACAAACACAGGATCGCCTCACAAGCTAACCGCGTATCCCCCGTAAATACCTGGTCTGCTGTCGCGCCGCTGGAAGCTAAGGCGGTTAGCATTGCTACCCCGATTACTTTTCTCATAACAATTTTGTTCATACAGTCCTCCTGGAATATTAGTTTACTAAAAATAGAATTGTGAGTGTACTTTTTTATTGACCTATAGGAAGTGTTTCAGATAAAATTAAATCTACAGGGAGTGATTAAAAAGGGAAACACGAATGAAAACAATTGCAGTAGCAACCCAAAAAGGGGGGCAAGGCAAGACAACTATTGCATTACACCTGGCATTCGCCGCTGAAGAAATGGATCTAAAAGTGTTATACGTCGATATGGACGAACAGGGGAATGGTAGTCTAGTTCTGGCGGGAGACAGCAGGATAGCTTACGAATCAGGTTATTCTGCTTTAACGACTGGCGCACTATTTGACTCTACCACCGGGGGGCATGTTAAGCCCTTAGTGACTGAGAAAAACATTGACCTCATCGCGCCCGATCCACTTTTACCTAAATACATACAGGGAACATTCGATCCAGGCAGTCCCGCGTTGGCCGCACCGCGAACAGTATTAGCACAATTTGCGCAGGAGTACGACTTATGTGTGATAGACGCACCGCCTGCCCAGGGCCAGGTATTAGCTGCTCTTCTCGCTGCATCTGATGCGGTTATATCCCCTATGAGCATTGACCTCTTCTCTATTGATGGAGTAGGTAATTTGTTAGAAACCATCACTCAGGTGCGCGATGCCGTGAATCCAGCTCTTATGCAGCTTGGTATTGTTCCCAACCAAGTGAACACACGCAGCAAGGGCGAAATGAGCACACTAAAAGACTTGCGCAGTGCTTACGGAGCACTTATTACTCCTTACGCTTTTAACTTACGCTATGCCGTCAAAGCCGCGATTTCTAGCAGAAAGCCCGTATGGAAGGGGGTGAGCGGCACTAGCCACAGCAAAGCGGCGAAAGAATGGAAAGACAATTGCCGAACCGTGCTTGAGCAATTGGATCTGTTAGAGAGCAATTAACTCATGAAGGAACAGTATGAACAACCCTATTATTAAAGCAGCTGCCGGCAGGTTTGGCAAAGGCATCCAGTCGCTGGCTGTTGAACAGTCAGTGGCAAAGATTCCCGAAATCCCACTTAATCTACTCACTATTAAGAAACAGGTGCGCGTCGAATTTGAAGATGATGCTCACCCGTTGTCCGAACTGGCCGACGACATTAAAACGCGAGGCGTTTTGCAGCCTATCCTTGTGCGCCCCGTGCAAGGCGGTAAGTATGAATTGGTAGCCGGAGAGCGGCGCTACCGTGCCGCTAAGATGGCGGGATTGGAGGCAATACCTGCGTTAGTCAAACCCATGACGGACGAGGAAGCCGCCGAAGCGCAATTCATCGAGAACATTAAACGCAAAAACTTAACGCTGCAAGAGGAAGCACAGCGCATTCAGCGCGACCTGGATACTTGCGGGGGGGACATTGCGGCAGTCTTAAAAAAATATGGCAAGCCTAAAAGTGGGCGGGCATGGATTTACAAAATGCGGGGGCTTCTGAACCTGTCCGAACAAGCGCAACGTCTTATTTCAGAGAACATAACCGCCGACATAGAAGTTATTAACGATATACGTCAGATTGAGAAAATCAATCCAGAAAAAGCCAGGGAAACGGTGGATAGGCTAGAAGAAGCCAACGCTGCAAAATCTGGCAATATGCGCGAAATTTCGCGGGGCGCGAAGGCCGAGGTAGCGCCAACCAAACGTCAGGTAGCCAAGAAAGATAATAAAAAAGTCAAAGAAAACCAGGCCACATCATCCTCTAACCAGCTCAATAATGAAGCAAGGGACGATATTTTACAGGTTGATGACGAAGTGAGTCGCGCCGCACTTGAAAAAACGCTTCGCGCTTTTTTTGATAAAGGCGCGAACACTGTAGAATGGGTCGCGGCGGTGTCTGAAGGAATCCGTCAGGGAGATTACACCCACTCTTCCATGGGCAGGCTAAAATTAGCCGCGCTTTCAGCAGGCTTCGCAAAGTCAGATAATTTCAACCTGGATGGGTTGATAGACAAAGCGAAGCATCTTTAAATACCCGAGTGCATGACCTTAAAAAAACATTATTATTATTCCAAAAACCGGATGCAGGCGCACGAATTTGAGCGGGTGCTCGCATTTACAAGTACACGCGAGAAAACCCAGGCTATCGCCAGAGATTACTTAGTGGCGCGTCACTCCCTTGATACGATAACGACTACATTTGGCACCACGAAACAAAACGTATTTAGATCAGTTTCTAAACTGATCGAAGACGCCGAAATAGCGCAGGAAACCATTGTTAAAGTCAGGAGTGTATTCAGTAAGCTAAACGTTCCCAAGCGGCAATACGACGCGGCACATGCGTTTTTTTTTACATCAAAAAGCCTGGATGAAATTGCCCAACAAATAAATTCAACGGTTGAAGATGTTTTAAAGATTGCACGCTGCACGATCAAGCAGTACCAGATATATGCAAACCAAGACGCTATTAAAGAGCGAGAGGTCGAATTTGATAAAATTCTTCGGTATGGTAGAGCAGGAGCAAAATCCATCCAAATTTGCTACGATTATTTTGTGATTCAAGACACTATGACCGGGATTGCGGAAAAACATGAAATCACAAAACAAAATACCTACAATATCATCAAGCGCTTTGAAGAAGCTCGGGCGCGCTATGAAGCTGAAAACCCACCCAAACCTAAAAGACGCAAAATAACAAAACCCTGAACCGGGGAATTCTCCTATTTAGCTCCCTTTGCACTAATCGAAAAACAAATCAACGGTAGATGTTCACCAGGCGAACACAATAAACGCGCAAGGCGCGTCCAAGCTGTATCTCTACAAAACAGAAGTTGTTCCAGGATAGGCGCTGCTCGCCTGCTATAGCGGTTCCCGCTGAATTTAAGTGGCTCTTGTCCAAGTCGCCTTTGGCGCGTTGTGTAGCTTCGCTGATTTCCTTTCGCCTGCCCTAAACGGTTGTCCAGCCCTGCCATTTCTTCAAGGGTCGGGTTGCGCCCTGAAATCGTTACCCGTTCGCACTCACTGCGCTTCCTTGCGCTGCGGCCTCCGATTTCTCCCTTTCCGGCCTGTCCTGTCTGGCCTTCCTACGGGCAATCACGGCAAAAGGCACTCAGCGAAGCAGATTTACACAACCAAAGGAGAACGCTGTCATGAATCACCAAGCACAAATTCAAAAACGAAAACCCGGCAAGCATCTAGCAAAGCAGGGGTTGAAAAGCGGAGAAACGAGGGTGAAGCAATTAAACAGGAGTGATGATGAATAATTTTTTTCAAGCTACCGACCTGATCCATAGCTACAGCCGCGCACAAGCTATTGCCGATGGTGAACTGATTGACGTAACCGACACCGCCAGAGAGGCAGGTTTTACCGTGCCGGTGGCCATGTCACGCGCCGCATGGGCTGATTGTGTTGAATGGAATGATGGAATTGAAGCCCGGAAAGCAGTCACCCAAGATGAAAGCGGGAGGCTTTGGGATGTTCTTTGGATGGCATTTGTTGCTTGTCGTGCGAAGGGCAACGGCCAGCGCCGTATTTTCGAGCTTTACCGTGTTCCGCGTGAAGGCCGGGGTAACCGCCCACGTCGCGTTGCATTAGCTATAACCATTGGCCCAGGCGATGACCCTGCACCGGTTATCACCATTATGCAGCCCACTGAAGATTAATCCTGGCAGGTGCTCCGCCAGGGGCACCGTGTCCTACCAAATAACCAAATACGGAGAAAATACCATGAACCGCTTTATTCCAGAAAATGCTGAAACCCGTGAATTCCCCGCTGCTGCCATTGTTGCTTATTGTTACGAGAGCAAGAAAGGCCCAGCGCTTGTTGCATACAAAGGCCGACAAAGTAAGCCGTGCCGTTTTCTTGCGTTTGCTGATGACGAGCGCCGCGAAACCTACCTGTCTGAACTTGTTAAGACCGAAACCGAGACAGAGAACTGCAAGCGTGCCCGGCGTGAAACTGCACACGATCTGAGGGTGGGCGATATTCTTTTTTCATCTTGGGGCTACAATCAGACCAACGTTGATTTTTACGAGGTTGTCCGGATTCCATCTGGCCGTTCGGCTGTCGTTCGCCAAATTGAGAAGGAAACGACAAGCGCAACGAGCCACATGTCGGGCATGGCAATGCCGAAGCCCGGCGCATTTGTTGCCACGGCCAAGGAATACACCCGCCGCGCAGCCGGGCGGCACCGCCTGAATGGTGGAAGCCTGACCATTGGCAGTTTGCAGAAATGGGACGGCAAACCCAAGTACGTTTCCTGGTACGCCTAAAGGGGAACATATTTACATAAAACATCGAGCATTTGCCCACAAAATACTTTACAAATAAGTATACTTATATATTGACTTATAAATGTGGTCAGAGGCTCGTAAAGACGACAATCAAGATTATCTGCCATTTAAGGATATACCCAAACGAAAGGAGAAAATTATGAATCAGGCACAAATGCAGGAAGCAACTGATCGGCAGCGCGAGAAAGAAAAAAAGGGAGAGGGTGGTTTTGCTGTCGGGCTGCTGTTTTGGGCTTTTGTTCTATCAGCGCTATACAACTATTTTTTTAAATGAAACGATTGTTTGAGAGCGGAGCTGATCAGAAGTTTACTGAGCGCGCAAAGTTGCGCCTGCGTCTGGCTGCCGGTTTGATTGGCGGGAGGGAGCGCACATTAAAACTGAATCGAGCAAATTTCTACCCGGAAATGCTGGAAGTGATCAAAAGGCAAACTCCCGAGCGGCGCGAATACATCAAGAGCCTTGTAGATTGGCTGGAAGATTACGAAAACACCATCCAGGCAGAGAAACTGAGCATTCAGGCACCCAAAAAATAAGGAAGGAAAAGATAAATGATTCACCTCACAAGGCAGAAGTCACGCCTGGCCAGCAAGATGTTCGCCAGGCGAACATAAATATAGAGAACTATGAGAGTTGCCCGTTTCGTGGGCCTGCTGGCTCTTACAGCTACTTGCACAATCGGTGTAGCCGCAAGCAGGCATACTGTGAAATGCACCCTGCATTTTTCCACCGGCCAGACGCTTTATAACGTGCCTTTGGCGACGACTCAGGCCGAGCAGGAGCGCGGCCTATCGAAAACCTATGACGTTGATGACGGGATGCTTTTCACCTGGCCGCAATCGGCTACACGCACGTTCTGGATGCGTGATACCTGGGTGGCGCTACAAGTCGGTTTCTTCGACGACAGTGGCAGGCTTTTTCAAATCGAGGACATGGAAGCAAATACAGACACTCGGCATACGTCGAGACAGCCCGCTAAAATGGCGCTTGAATTGGCTTCTGGCCAATACCAGGCAATGAAATTTGTTGTCGGTAAGACTGTCCTGTTACGAGGACAATGTAACTAATTAATGGGTGAAAAACTATGAGTGATCCAATTGCATTAAATACTTTATACGAAGTAAAGCGCACCAGTCTTGAAGAGTTGGTGCAAGCTGCCAAAGCGGAGCCTACACAAATCGTTCTGGACGAATTGCGCAGAAGGTGCCAAGCGGAGGCTGACAAACTGGCTGGCCTATATCAACTGGCCTACGGAAAAGAAGCAGCGCAAATATGCAATAAGAACATAACGCAGAGCTTCGAGAAATAGGTTGTGTTTGCATTGCCTGTACTCAACAGAGTATCACGTCGTTCTTGAATTCAAGGGCTGCGCGCAACAGCGCTTGCGGCTGAAGCCGTTATACCCTTGAGTTCTGCGCTGCGCCGTGCTGTTTCGTTTCAAACCGGCAATCCCGCTCGGAATTTGAAAGGAGAAACAGCATGTCACAAAAAATCTTGTCTTTTGAAGCTGCACGCGTTGATACCACTTTATACGTTAAAGACCCTAAAGGGCAGTATGTTGTGGCCAGTGATGAAATGATTTATATGGCAACCCGCGTTGCTATAGAAAGAAAGTACCCTCAGAGAACCGTGATAAATGAACCAGAAATTGCAGCCGACTACTTCAAGAACAAGTTAAACGGCTTTGAACATGAAGTTTTCAGTATCATATTCTTAGATTCTCAGAACAAGCTGATCGCGTATCGTGAAATGTTTAATGGAACATTGACGTGTGCTTCGGTATATCCAAGGGAGGTTGTCAAGGCGGCAATCAGTTATAACGCGGCAGCCGTAATCTTGGCACACAATCATCCTTCGGGACAACCGGAACCCAGTAAGGCTGATGAAGAAATTACAAAGTGTCTAAAAGAAGCTTTGGACTTGATTGATGTACGTGTACTCGATCATATTATCGTTGGAGGCAACACGACGAAATCAATGGCCGCAATGGGATTAATCTAAGGTTTTCGTCATTCTAAAAAGCATCTCTCTTTATGGGGTGCTTTTTTTTGCTTCGCGAAAGCTTACATTTGGATCAACTAGCATTCAATGCATTGCATCGGCTTCGACAAATATTGGTATGTATATCTCCCGGGCTAACGGCCGAGTTAGACGCTATCGCGCCCCGTCTCTTCTGCACGCTGTTGTGCAAGGACCTTTAATGATTTGTTGAGCGCACGAAGCTCATCGCGAATCTCGTGCAAAGTTGTCTTTTTAGAACCATTGAGTGCATCGACAATTGCTCCTTGGGCGCTCGTGCGAGTCGGCATATATGTCATGTGCGCTATACTGAGCACGAAGCTTTCGCAGCCCTTGCAGATGAATCCGAAAGGGCTGCGGTACTTGTAGTTCACATTGACCGGTAGCCCGCTACCGATCTTGCTGGCAAGTCCTGCATATTGCCCACCACTGTAGACGTAGCGCTGTCCGGGCGATATTGCGGGGAAGCCGCTTGGGTCAATAAATGAACCATCGTTGCCAGGATTTTCGATGCCAAACCACATAACTGGAATCGGTTTGGAAAATGTAACATCAGTTGCAGTTGCTTCGCCAATGTTTTCAATGACAAGGTCGATTAGCGTTTGGGTGTCTGGATTCAGAGCGTAGTAGACAAGTAATTGGGGCTGCGATCTTCTGAGTAGGGCCAAGTAGGCCACCCACACGGCGAGCAAGGTAGCCAACGGACTTACCACGGCGATGATTTGTTCGAGCGCTGACAACCTATTTTCCCCTTGTGTTACTTTTAACTTTTGTTAAATTAATGGTTAAGCAAATAGTTATTACAATTATTTCTATACTTTTACGGCTATTTGTATAAATGACAATCCGATAGCGCCCATGAGGATATACGCAGGGAAATTAGGCGGCTTGAAAAAGCCGCTGAGGAAAACGGCGTCATTCCTGGAAAAGTTGGTTATTCCACAGTGGAAGCAAGAATTTCATCCCACCGGTTCGTTCAATACGCAAGCATTATCAGGGAATTTGATAACCTGATGGTGATTTCCTGCTTGTCTTGGATCAACGCCCGGTGGCGAAATATTTCTCTTACATTAGGAACGATTGATCCAGGGCCTTCCTTGAGCCGTGAGTTTTGGCAAACTGTTCAATAACCTGAGCCTTACGAAGAGAGGATTAGCTGCTTATTCAATCAATACGATTTCAAAACCAATGATTGTTGTACCCTTTGCATCATATGTTGCGATCTGGCCGTTTTCTGCGAAACCAACAAAAGGTGCTCCTTGACCGGAAGTGCCGAGCACCGCATGTCCGTAAGGAGTCACAGCCAGCGCATCAGCTGGGACACCAATGGTCTCAAGCGGGGGAGTTGTCCTAGATTGTGCCACAGGATAATTGCCGCTGTTCCAGTCGCTGGTATGCCATTTGCCGTCGCTACTAAGCCATTGGATTGAGAAATTAAAAACGTACCCACCTTTGTTGTTGACGGTGATCTTCTGGACCTGTCTCATACTAATAATCTCCTTTACATCAATTAGAGGCTGTTGTGATTGCACGAGTTAAATATGTAGCCCCATTCCATACAAATCTCTAACGTCCAACGCCACTTGTAGCATTCGAATTGAACGAATTGCCATATCTGAAGTGGTCGCTCACCTGGTTGTGAGTAGTTTCATTAACGACCATTTTATTTCCTTCTTTAAACAATATTTTCCCCGATCGATGATGAGGCGTAAAAGCGCAAGGTATCGATGTTATGGCTGGTGAAAGTGGGTGTGTCACGAGAAATATCCAGGATGATGTAAGTCCTACAGTCTTCTGAGAATGACTGCACAACTTTCCAAGTAGGAAGTCGTTCAGTCATATCCAAGTTCTCTTAACTGGATTGTGCCGTTTCAGTAGACCACATCACCATCCAATCTATTTATCTGAACTCTCTTTCTCAGAAATAGGCTATTTATTCGGCAGTAATTAGCCCTTCGCGCCCTCTGTTCCTTCACTATATTGAGTTTTAGTGCTCAAACAGCTCACGTTTGTGCCATCTCAATTATCTATCCATTTCGATATGACCACTTCATTACAGGCAATGTTGGCTCACATTCGTGAATTAACTCCGACAGTACGTGATCAAGGCACCAGTTTTGAAAGACTGATGATTCAATACTTTTCCACGGAAGCGTTTTATAGATCTTTCTACGATGAAGTGTTGTTCTACGCGGATTGGGTTACACGCTACGGTGCACAAGCAGGTATTGAAAGAAGAACTGATACTGGCATTGACTTGGTGGCGATCACCAAAGACGGTCGATTTCATGCTATTCAATGCAAAAACTATGCGCCGGACTACTGTATCAAGAAATCAGATATCGACAGTTTCTTTACTGCGTCGGGTAAAACTTGTTTCAGTGGTCGCGTCATCGTAACCACTACTGATAATTGGTCGAGCAATGCACAAGATTCACTGGAATTCCAAAATCCTCCGGTATTTGTAATTAATCAGCAGAATCTAGAAAACAGTGCAATTGACTGGTCGCAATACCACGAAGATACCAAACCTGTACTTAAACCCAAGAAACAGCTTCGGGATCATCAAAAAATAGCCCTGAAACGGGTGGTTGAAGGTTTCAAAGAAGCGGATCGCGGCAAGATGATCATGGCTTGTGGCACTGGTAAAACCCTTACCTCACTCAAAATTGCCGAAAAAATGGCTGGAGCGGGAAAACGAGTCTTGTTTCTTGTGCCCAGCCTTGCGCTGCTATCGCAGGCATTGACTGAATGGACTCAGGAATCAGCCATTCCTCTGAAGAGTTTTGCAGTCTGCTCCGACAGTGATGTCGGCAAAAAACACAACACAGATGATGATCGGATCATTACCGGCATCAGTGAATTGCAGTATCCGGCCACAACCGATGCTGACTCTTTGCGCAAACAGATCGCCAAGTTGCACTCAGATGATGCCATGACAGTGGTGTTTTCCACCTATCACTCCATTAGTGTCATTCACAGAGCGCAACAAGCAGAAAAACACCCTCTACCAACCTTTGATCTGATTATCTGTGATGAAGCCCATCGTACCACCGGCGCTACATTTGACGGAGAAGAAGAATCTTCTTTCGTGCAAGTGCACAACAATACCTGCATCAAAGGCACCAAACGGCTGTACATGACAGCTACTCCACGTATTTATGGAGAAGATGCACGGAAAGTAGAGAACGTCACGCTGTGTCCGATGAATGATGAAACGCTATATGGTAAAGAACTCTACACCATCACTTTTTCTGAAGCTGTTTCGCGCAAGCTGCTGGTAGATTACAAGGTCATTGTGCTGGCTATTGAAGAAAGTCATGTTAATCGGCGCTTGCAGGACATGCTAAGCGACCAGGGCAACTCATTAAAAGTAGATGATGCAGCCAAAATTGTTGGCTGCTGGAAAGCGCTATCCAAGCAAGGATTGTTTACAGGGAACGAACAACTTGCTGAACCGATGAAGCGAGCAGTGGCTTTCTGTCAGGTTATCGAACCCAACTACAAAGGCAACAAACACAAGGTCAGTTCAAAGTTAATTTCGGAGATGTTTGGCGCAGTAGTGAGCCAATACCAGGAAGCAGAAAAGAAAGTCTTACTGGCACAAGATCCCGATGCTGAGCTGGATTCCGCATTATCCATGAAATGCGAAGCTGAACACGTAGATGGCAGCATGAATGCCAGTGAGAAAGGCAGTCGTCTGGAGTGGCTGAAAGCAGACACAGATGAAAATACCTGTCGCATTCTTTCCAATGTGCGCTGCTTATCAGAAGGCGTCGATGTCCCCGCGCTGGATGCAGTGTTGTTTCTGACTCCTCGTTCTTCACAAGTAGACGTGGTGCAATCAGTTGGCCGTGTGATGCGTTTGTCTCCTGGCAAGCAACAAGGGTATGTAATTTTGCCTGTTGTCATTCCTGCTGGCGTAGAACCCAAAGAGGCGCTAGATAACAACGAAACTTATCGCGTAGTGTGGCACGTGCTCAATGCACTCAGAGCGCATGATGATCGCTTTGATGCCATGATCAATAAGCTGGAATTCAACGGCAGCATGCCCTCCAAGATGGAGGTAATCGCCATTGCTGACAGTGTTCAGCCAAGGGCAAGAAAGCAGACTCCTAAACAACGTGCTGCCAGAAAGGCCCGTAATGGTTCGGCAATTGGTTCTTCTGACACGACAATACCGACTCAAGGAGAAATTGGCTTTGAGGTAGGTGAAATTGAACGTGCACTCTGTGCCAAGATCGTTAAGAAATGCGGTAACCGCCATCATTGGGAAGATTGGGCCAATGACATCGCCAAAATTGCCAATACGCATATTGATCGCATCAAAGCTATTTTGGAAGATGAAGCTAACACCGCAGAAATTGCAGCCTTTCAGTCTTTTGCCAAAGAACTGCGCGATGATCTTAATAACAGTATTTCTGATGATGAAATCATCGAGATGCTGGCACAGCACTTGATCACAAAACCAGTGTTTGATGCGTTATTTGAACAATACCACTTTGCTGAACACAACCCCATGTCGCAGGCAATGCAACAGGTATTGGATCAGCTACAGGAACATCACCTAGAAAAAGAACGAAACACGCTGGAAGATTTTTACGCATCCGTCAAAATGCGCGCCAACGGCATCAACAGCGCTGAAGGCAAGCAGCGCATTGTCGTGGAGTTATACGATAAATTCTTCCGCAATGCTTTCCCAAGAATGACTGACCGATTAGGAATCGTCTACACACCAGTGGAAGTGGTGGATTTCATTTTGCATTCAGTAGAACATGTTCTCAAAACCGAGTTTAACTCCAGCATGGCGGATGAGAATGTTCATATTCTGGATCCATTTACGGGAACAGGAACATTTATTACCCGCCTGCTGCAAAGCGGCATCATTCCTGAAGAAAAACTACCTTACAAATATCAGCATGAGATTCATGCCAATGAAATTGTACTGCTGGCTTATTACATTGCCGCGATCAATATTGAAGCTACTTATCACGGTATTTTGACTGGCAATATCCATGGCGAACAAGACGATGATGCATCTGTTGCAAAACCTGTTATTGAATATCAGCCGTTTAAAGGAATTTGCCTGACTGATACCTTCCAGATGGCAGAAAGGGAAGATCGGCTCGATAAACTATTGGAAAAAAATAGCCATCGCCGTAAACATCAGCAAAAGCTGAATATCCGCGTGATTGTTGGTAATCCGCCGTATTCGGCAGGACAAAGAGCTGCCAACGATAATAACGCCAATGTAGCTTATCCCAAGCTTGATGAGCATATTCGCAGTACTTATGTCGTGCGCTCGGCAGCAACGTTAAGAAATGCGCTTTATGATAGCTATATTCGTGCTATTCGCTGGTCTTCTAATCGCATCGGCGATTGCGGTGTTATCGGCTTTGTCACCAATGCCGGTTTTATTGAAGCCAATGCAGCCGATGGTTTGCGCCAGTGTCTGGCAGAAGAATTCAGTAATTTATATATTTTTCACCTGCGTGGTAATCATGTAGACAGACAAAATAATTTTCAACTAGAAAGCCATTAAACCGATAATTTCGGCAGGTCTTAGCTTGAAAATGACAATTAAGTTAGAAACTGACAAGACTATGCTGTCTACGAAAAACATTGAAAAATGACAAAATAGTTGAGAACTAGAAAACCGTTTTAAAAGCTAGATCAGTAAATTTACTGGTTTTGCAAGTACTTTAATGAAAACCTTGGTTTACAACTATTTTGTCCAGTTCCCAACTTTATTGTCACAGGTGCAATCTATTTTGTCATTCCACATATGAATCAATGCTAGAGCAAGATCAAGAAATTGATAGGTAAAAAACTTAAACCAATTACAGGAGTGAGTATGAAAAAGTCAGGCATGTCTGAAATTGAAGCGGCAGAAAAGAGGCTGAGGGTCCAACTGAACTATGGCGGCATCGTGCATGATCCAGCCGATCACAAGCTGGTTATGGAATACCGCCAAGGCGACCTATCCGATGAAATTGGTCAGATGCGGCGACTGGCATCTGCCTTTAATGAATTGGCTGATGCTCTTGAAGACAAGTAAGCGCCCTTACAGACGATGAACGCCAAGAGAGGCCCAGCAGTTGCCGGGCCTTTTTCAGTTGATCAGGGCTCATGCCTCTACCCATTCACCATTAGCGTCCTTAACTACCTCGATCAACATGTCACCAGCATGAAGCCAGTTCTCTTTATCCGCATCGGTGATTTCGTCAGTAGACATAACCTGATCTACACCACGAATAGCAGGATGCTTAATACCACTATCTATTGCAATCTGCCTGATATCACTAGGTAATAAGGGGAACTGCTCGCGTATATCTAGCACGCTGCTCTCCCACTCAAGACTGAGAAAAACAGCAAGCTCTAAATCAGATAGCAAATGATGGACTCGTCCCGTTTTATGAGAATAAATACGGTGGGAACGACCTGCGGAAGGGACTTCTTGTACTGTTAGCCATGGAATATAGTCTTTACCATGCCCTTGGCCCCGCCCCTCTTTAATACGACGGGCAATTTGTACTTCAGAAAATGAAGAGTTTGCTTTAGCCATAACAAAAGTCCAGTATGCTTTTTTACAGCATAACTGGACTGATTTTAGTTTACAACTATTTTGTCTAGTTTAAGGCTTTACTCTCATAGTTTAGATCTATTTTGTTCAGTTTAAGACTTTATTGTCTGCCCACAAATCAACGCACATCCGGTGAACGTTCACGCAAGGAAGGTGGAAAAATCTTTGGTTCAGGTAGTCGTGCTCCGATTGCTATTTCTATTCTGGTCAAGAATTCCGAATCCAAAAAACAGGGCCGTATCTATTTTTGTGATATTGGTGACTATCTGACGCGTGAACAGAAGCTGAAAACTATTGCTGACTTTGGGAGCATCGAAGGCATTACCAAGCAGAAAGGTTGGCAGGAAATTGAACCAGATCAGTTTGGTGATTGGTTGAATCAGCGCGATCCAAATTTTGATACTTACATCATCTTGGGTAATAAGAAGAATAAAACAGCGCAAGTGATTTTTGAGAATTACTCAAACGGCGTAAAGACAAATCGAGATGCATGGGTATATAACGCATCTCTTGGTGATCTTAGCAATACTACGTGTAACAACCTGCATTTAAAACTGACCCAACCAGCATTTAGCGTGTTTTTCAGCCAGAAATAACTGCGACTATCCGTCCTGCAAACCAGCATTAACTGCAAATGAACCTGCATTTATCGCCATCGACCTGCATTTGATCTTCGCGAACCAGGAATAACTGCGACTGACAGAATATTCATTTTAGATCGGCAATCCTGCCGCCAATATGCGATCTCGCAACTCTGCCGCGCGAGCGGGGTCAAGTTGGTTGCTGAACAGTGCCCTGATTTCTGCCGGCTTGGCGTCGAACTGCTCCACCATGTCCTTGAGCCGATAACCGTGGCGCGTCAGTGTCGGCTCCAAATCGTCGAGCTGCCGAGAGAGCACGGTTTCTACCAGTTCCGCCGTAACCGGATTTTCACCCGTCTGGAAGCCAGCTTCCAGTGCCAATGTCAGGTGGAGCTGGACTTGTAGAGGGGTGCGCAGCTTGGTAGCCAACATATCGATCGCTTCAGTCGTCAGGATCGACTCAGGCTTGGTTTGGGTAGCAAAGCTGGCACTGAGCAGCCAGCGAATATACTCGCGCTGACTCCCGGCGATGCTATCCAAGGTGAAGATATCGGTACGATAGCCAATTTCCTCCATCGTCGGCCGCCGCAGGTCATTACGAAGTTTTGGATGGCCCGCCAGGATCACTGACAAGCGACCACCTCCATCTTCCACAACTTCCATCAAACGTTTAATACCGATGAGCGTGTGCCCATTCAAGTCATGCGCTTCATCAACGAACAGTGCCACCGGGCGTTTTCCTTTTTTCACAAGCTCCTGCAATTCGCGTTCGCGTCGCTCGCCTTGTTTGGGAATCTGTACCAGCTTATCCTGTGCCAAATCATAGAAGAGTGCCGTAATCAGGGTCGAGAGCTTAATACTATGCTTTTCCACTGATAGCGATTTGGCGACGGCCACGCGATTTTCATCCTTCAAAATCTGTTGCAGTCGCCGCAAAGTAACAGTCTTGCCGCTACCCACGACACCACAGACTGCTATCAGCCGCCCTTCCAGAATCGCACCCTTGATATCCTTGATGAGTTGCTTATGATGTTCAGTTTCATAGTAGCCAGCTTGGTTGAGCGGTTGTGCAAGCCCGTAATACTGCATCACTTCAACGCGCATGATCCTCTCCTGATTTTTTATTGTGGAAATACTCTCTTATGCGCGCCAGCACAATATGACGTATCAGCGTCTCGCTCAGCACTTGGTCGATAAAAGCACGATCCAAGGCCGCGAGCTTTGCCAGTGGTAGCGCCAAGTCGGCAGCAATCGCAAGCTTGGCGGCGATAATGCTGGCGAAATGGTATTCGTGCGCTTCTGTATCAAATGGCTGTTTTGGCAATTCACTGGAAAGATTCAAGGGAGCAAGCCGTATTTCTTCTCCAGCTAGTGCAGCAATCGTCAGCTTGAGCTGGTTGGCAAGTGAGCGAATGCGGTCGGTACGCTCGCCGGCTGCGCCACGCTTGAATGTTCGGTAGCGGTTTAACGGAATCGGGCCGGATACCGGATAGTAAGGGCCTGTCCGTGTGCCTTCGTATTCAACGTATAATTCATTGTCGAACAAGCCCCACAATAACAGCACCGTTTCACCCGCCAAATCAGGTTCTACCTCATAGGCGGTACCCTCGACTGAGACACGCGCATCGGTGCCGACTTTACGCCGCTCGGGTTCACGGGCGAAACGGCAAAACTGCTCCCACACGCACATTTCGCGGATACCATCCGACGGAAGGTTGGCAAGCCAATCCTCTATGCGAGAGTGCGATTCAGAACGATGATCCTGACGGTTATAACGCAGCAGGTAGCGCATTAGCCACTCGTTGGCTTGTTGTTCAGTTTCCGGTTTGTGGAAGTGGTACAGCGTTTCATGCGTTTCTTTTACCGTCCGGAACGGTCGTTCAACCTTGCCTTTCGAGCGCGCGGTTACACGCTCACCATCCTTACCAGCAGGAATATGCGTTCGCCATTCAATGCCAAGCGCCAGCATGACATTCTGGAATACACGGCTTTTGGCAACCGGCCCGTTATCGAGGTAGATCAGCATCGGCCTTCCTTGGAACGGGAATTCCACCTCATTCTTCGGCGCCATGGCGTTGAACAGGAAACGTAGCGCGGATTCCGCATCCTCACCATAGACGCAGTGGTATTCCTGGTAAGCCACGCCGCTGCGGTCATCCACTACACTAAATAACATCAGCGTCGGTTCACCCTTGTCAGGATTAATCCAATCAGGTTTCTCGATGCGCTTAAGATCTGATGGTGACATGTCGAATTGCCAGCAGTCGTTGCTACGCTCAGCCTGGAATCGTACAGCGGGTGGCTGACGACACAGGCGAGTCTGATCAAGATGCCAACGTGTGAGATATTCATTGACCGTGCTACGTGTGAGGATGCCTTTCGCCACGCGCACCATGCCTTGCTCTGTTTCGACACCATAATCTTCCAGCAGCTCGATTGCTCGCTGGGTAGACAAATGATGCCCTTGCTTGTTGGTGGTTCTCAGTTTGAGCGCTGCAACTATCTCGCAGTAGCGTTCCAGCTCTGCTTTCGGAAGTACGCGCGGCTTGCCGTAATCGACACGGTGTGTCGTGCGCGGTTTAAGGAAATCTTTGAGTGCGCGATATACCGAGCTGGTCGAGAGGCCGTACAGTTCGGCTACGGCCAGCACCTGTGCCACCCGCTCCGGACTTTTGCGCGGCAGACGGTCCAGCCGTTGCCGCAATTGCAGTAGCGCATCGGCAGGAATCTGCTTACGCCATCCCGATGACATCGCTGTTAGCCTCATCCAGATAGTTGTACAGCGTCGATTTGGAAATGCCCATCATGCTGCAGATTTCTTCGATGGTGTGGCTGCGTTCGTGATGAAGCCTCAGAGCTAGCGCTCGTTTGGTGGGGTCGAGCCGCTTCGGTCGCCCACCCATACGGCCACGTGCACGTGCTGCGAGCAAGCCAGCCTGGGTACGCTCCCGAATCAGGCTGCGCTCGAACTCAGCCAGTGCGCCAAATAGATGGAACACCAAGCGGCCTCCGCTGGAGGTGGTATCGATGTTTTCTTGCAAACTGCGCAATCCCACCCTGAGAGTTTCGAGATGCTCCACTAATTGGATCAGATTCTTTAGCGAGCGGCCCAGTCGATCCAGCCGCCATATGACGACCGTATCACCAGTACGCAACACATTCATGAGTGCGGCCAGACCGATACGATCCACCTTGGTACCGCTCACCGTATCCTCAAAAATGCGTTCGCATCCGACTCCCTTCAGGGCATCCCGTTGCAAGTCAAGATTCTGGTCATCGGTTGATACCCGAGCGTAGCCGATCAGCATGGTAACAAGTCCAATAAATCACAAAATTAAAGTATAACTGGAACTTGAATATTGGAAAGAGATTGTGGAGCTTGGAAAGTGGATTACAGCCGTATTACGCGAGGTTGCAAATTGAGTCCAATAAACGGACGTTTATTGGATGGCTTTAAAGTAGCTTTTAAGCTACAATATGGTGCATGATAGAGCTTCTCCGATATCAGCGTGACGATGGGCGCGAACCTTTCACTGAATGGCTGGATGCTATGCGCGATAAAGTCGCCCAGGCGCGCATTCGGATTCGTTTGCGCCAGATACAAGCCAGCAACTTCGGTGACTGCGAGCCGATTGGTGAAGGAGTGACAGAATTACGTGTGCATGTCGGAGCTGGATACCGTGTGTACTTTGGACGGCATGGAAAATCAGTTGTAATCCTGCTTTGCGGTGGCGACAAACGTTCGCAGCCGGCAGATATCAAGCAGGCCAAGGCACTTTGGATGGAATGGAAACGGAGGCAAGCATGAGAAAATTGAAAGGTGTCGTCTCGCACCACGAACGAGAAATCACCGAGCTGAGCGCTGATCGAGAATTGGCAGTCGAGTATTTGAAGGCAGCAATGGAATCGCTTGATAATCCAGACGACCGCGCTGCTGGCCTGTTGGCGCTTCGCACTGTAGCTGAAGCCTATGGCGGGCTTGCGGTAGTTGCCGCCGAAGCTGGCATCAGCCGTGAATCCCTGTATCGCACGTTATCGCCAAAAGGCAACCCGACTCTCAAAACGCTGCTTGCGGTTCTCAAGACAGTCGGGCTACGATTATCCGTTGAATCCGAGCCTCACGCACACGTTTAAAACGCTGCACATGAGGCGTACCGCCCGGCCAACATCCTCAAGGTGTGGCCGTAACGCAGTCCGATGAAATGCCTGCGGCCCAATGAGTTCAACGCTCGCATCATTAATCTCGCCACGCAACATTGCCGCTAACGCAATCACGTCATTTGCACTTAATGTGAGCACGCCGCCATGGAATGCGAGCTAGAACGACTAAATGCAAGCTCATTTGCAGATAGCGTGAGCATGAACGGCTTTTCATTTGCAATTAATGTGAGCCAGATAATGCGTCAAATGCGAGCAGAGCCAGTTTTAAACGCGAGCCATTACAGCTAGTTAGTAATTCTAACCAACCTAGTTCAGGTTCTGTTGATCACTTTTATATTATCTTTGGATACTCCCAGATGATTTCGCTTACTTGTCACTTCTTCAGCCGAAATGCTCCTCAATGAAGCGTAATGTTGTTCGATATGCGTCGGTCGATTCAGGCAATCCGGTTACGAGCCAGAAACCATGGCAAAGGCCCTCCCAAACATGAAGCTCAGTAGGCACACTGGCAGCGAGCAAGGCTCGATGGGAGACAAAAATGACACTTAATGTCTCATCACGTCCCGCACCCATCAACAAAGTTGGCGGAAATTGTCTGAGAATATCTGGAAAGAATGCGGGCGCAACCAGAGGACTAAGGCTGTCGACGTTCTCAAAAAAATTCTGAGCGGTAACAGCTCCTGGGGATGGCGCAACCCCACCATAAAAAATATAACCCTCAAGAGCCGCCCCATAGTGCCCCATATCACCTTGCGAACCAGTTGCAGAAAGTACGTGAGCCAGACCAGCGCTAAATAATACTAATGCTGCGGGTGGCTGGATGCCATCCATAATCATACGTGCCACAGACATCTGCATGATTTGACCACCCGCAGAAGTTCCTACCAGTGCGATTTCCTTAGGCTGATAGTCCAACTGGAGTGCACTATAAACCGCTATAATCTGCTCAATCTGTGCAGGAAATTTATTCTCGGGTGCGAGTGAATAATCTACTGAGACGACCTTGACGTCCCCAGTACTTGCTAATCCTATCGCTTCCGATATCGCGCCTTGTCCATTACAGAAACCACCAGCATGGGCGAAGACAATGATTCGTGCACCATTAACGTTACCTTTATACGTTAATGGTGTTATCACATCGACCCGTACGCCTGCAATTACGTCAGATACGATATCAACCGCATAAATACTGCGAGCTCGATGGACCAGCATATCCCAGATAGGCTGCCAACGCTCGCGCGCCTTGTCCCATGGCTCACCATTTTCTACGAACATAGAACCTGGCAATATCTGCAAAAAATTAGTATAAAAATCTTTAGCTTCTATAGACAAAGCTTCGGACATTGGAATTGTCATTGCAGGAATATTAATTTCTCCTGCACTACGAACCTCATCTAACATTGTAAACTCCATATTTTGGATTAATACTAATTAGAAAATACGGCAAAATACAGGACATCATTAATCACATCTACAATATGTTTGTGTTATTAATTCTCAATTATCCATAACTACAGATGTGCTTGATCCTGACATTTCCCCAATAAATCGTACTTGCACATTCAACCGGTCAGAGCACCGCTTCATTCGGTACTTGAGCGGGTATTCTAAAATCCAAAGCTTTTCTCGGGCGAAAGTTTAGTTTTTCGGTAACCTCATTCAGTTGACACTGTTCGTATGTCGCCAAACTCGTTCCTTTTGGAAAATATTGTTTTAGCAGGCCACTGGTGTTCTCATTGATTCTTGTCTTTAAAGATACCAGGCGCAATATTAATAAGTGGCGGCAGTACTATAAGATGCGCCTCCGCTCTTCATTGAAGTGGAAAACCCTTGCTAAATTTGCCCACTGGGTAAAGAAAAATATCTTGTCCAAAATGCCGGAATTTTCTATTTTAGACCTGTGCTGATTCCGGGGCAGAATCACTTTCGCACCTGATCTGACCGCATTCCGCGTACTGCTTCTTCTACCGATAGAAAGCATGTTCCGAAATTCCCACCTGCCGGATCAGATTCGCCACCGGTATCGCAAGCGCCCCGCCTGCTTCAATACCGCTACAATCTATTCTATTGGAAACCACTTCTTCTTTATGGCAAACGTCTCCTTTTCAAAGTCTAGTTTGCTGAAAAACTCTTCTTCTGTCGGGTCCTAAATTCCTAAAGCAGATCAGCAGCATTACCCCAAGCAAGAATTAACCTATCATTTTTTTGGGGGGATTCTACCGCTCATGTGTCACTTGATTATGCAAACTGAATCGCCCCGGGAATTAAGAAGGCTCTAACCTTTGAGAGAATAGAGCAATGAAGAAACAAAATCAGTTTTTGCCGAAAGTAAAAAAACGAGCAATCTGGTTGATGCAAGAGCATCGTCAGGAATATCCATCGCTGTGGGGCGAGATCGGACTGGCAGCACCTATATAGCTGGGTTGACGACAAACACTCACTTTACAGTGAGATCCAAGTCAACACGAACTTCCAAGATTTTAGTGACGGTTATTCCTTGGGTGGCAAGGTCAACTCTCGGGTGCAATAGCAACTCTAGTGAGTTCTAAGTTTCAAGTAAGACGACGATCCTCAGGGATAGAAGCATTGAAAAGGAATCGAAACCACCTTCTGTTCTGTAAATTATTACTTCACCCTCTCTTTATCATTAGGCAGTAATAATTTTCAAGAAGTAATAGCAAAAATCCGTAGCTACAGATGTAGTATTTTAAATGTTCCCAGGAGATTATGTTCCATAACTACAGAAATCCGACCGCGGAGGTAGTGTTTAGGCCAGACGGGCAGACAAGCCTGATATCTGATGAGATAAATTCTTGTCTGCAGATGATGCTAAATGTTACGACGAAGGATGAACATAACTGGTTTTTTTTCTTGGAATGGGCTACAGACCTTGCATCGAAGAATCGACTCTATATCCAGATCGCAAGTGATGATGGCTTCGAAAGACACGAGCTACTTTTCTTGGCAGCACAAGCCGAGAAACATGATTTCGCAGGCCGTGTCGAACAGGAAGCCCACTTCTATGTTGTACCCAATCCACTCTCCAAAAAATTCCCGTATATCATGGAAATTATTGGTGATAAGGCTAAGATTCTGATTTGCGAGGATGATAAAGGAGTAAGAGCCAAAGGTAAATTCGGTGTACTGGATTTTGACTTTAACGTAGTGATCAGATCGGAAGGATTGGCTTTTGGAGAGATTAGCAATGGGTCGTTCATAAAAACTGTTGTGCGAGGGGAAGCATGGGCTTCTCATCAATGTAACTCTCAAAGCGTTGTCACAACGGAACGTTGCGGTCTTTTGATCCCATCGTTGGGCATCTGGTTAGATGAAAAGGACTGCTCTGGCATGAGAAATTCGCTAGAGAGCTGGACGAGCGGTCTCACGTTCGAACGTTATCCCATAAATATACATGTCTGTAATACAGATGTGAACATCGATATTCGCGCTTTGCGTGTGGGATCCGAATCAGACTTTCTATATCTTTCTTGTCCTAGGTGGATTGGTTGGAGCAACGTTACCGGAAAAGTCGATGAATCGTTTGTGAATACGATCGGTTTATTTATTTGTCCAGGCGCACCATTATCCCCAATTGATGGTTTTCTGAAGAACGTGAGTAGCGTTGCTTACCGGGTTCTTGATCGAATGTTACCGCTCAATGCAGAGACTACAACTATACATGCGCTCTTTGGAACAAGGGAATACGCTGATTTAGACGTAGAAAATTTCCCGATTCAGTGCGCATCTCCCGTATTGAAACCCATTACGACCATTTTGCAGCGCGGAGGACAAGCTTGGCGCGGAGTAATGCTCGCGCTTTGTTGTCAGGCAGTCGGTGGGGAATTCGATGCTGCCAGTGGATGGCTCATCTTCGCAGAAATGCTGCATACGGGAGCACTTATCGTCGATGATGTACAAGATGATACCCCGGTTAGACGGGGTGAGCCCGCCTGTCACAAAATATATGGGAGAGCAACAGCAGCTAATTCTGGGACACTGGCCTATTTTATGGTGCAGCAAATTATTGAGCAGAGCACACTTAGCGACTGTCAGAAAACAGCAATTTACGGTGAGTACCTTGATCTTCTAAGGGTCACCCATATCGGGCAGGGCATTGATCATCAGCTTGATATCGAGCAGCTGAGCAATGAACCAACGGATACCGAACTCCAAGACATGCGTCAGCAGGTATATTACTGTGATCTCTTCAAATCAGGAATGCCATTTCGATCGTATGCGAGAATCGGTGGGCTATTGGGAAATGCCACTGAAATACAGCTATCGTCACTGGGTCGATTCTTCCTATGCCTCGGTATTGCATTTCAGGCTATTGATGATGTAATCAGCATTACCGGTTATAGCGACAAGGATCCAAAGCGCGGAGACGATTTGCGGCGAGGCAAGATTACTCTGCCGATCCTGATGGCCCTTGGTTCGCTCGAAGGGATTGATCGCGAACACCTTTGCCGAGCCATCAAGTCTGCAAAAAATGACAGTGTCGCTGCGATCAATGTAGCAAAAAAAATTTGTTCGATGGATGTGCTGCAAGCTTGCCGTAATACCGCTATTGACGCAACTGAAGCCGCATATCGCGACCTCCAGCAAACCTTTCCCAGTAGTATCGGGATGTACCTCATCCAAGAGCTTGCTATCTGCACCTTACAAAAACATTATTGAATGACACGGATATGAGAACAACTAACTATGATCTTCTGATTGTGGGAGCTGGCGTTAGCGGGCTGGTAACAGCAAAACATGCGCTTCAGGCTGGACTATCAGTCCTCATTATCGAGGCTTCATCTAAGGTGGGTGGCGTTTGGGCCTTCGATCCGGATAAGCCAGGTGGTGTCATGTATTCTACCCGTATCAATGTCAGCAAATATAACTATGCATTTGCCGGGTTTCCCTTCCCGGAAGAGGTATCAGATTTTCCAGATCACAGAGAAGTTCTCGCCTACATAGAAGCTTACACAATCGAATATGCAATCAACAAACACATCGTGTTCAATACGGAAGTCACCAGACTTGAACAGTCAAACTCAGGGAATTGGATCGTAAATGGGCGCTCAAGCCCAGGTAATTCGGAGCAGTGTTGGACTGCACACTCTGTGGCGATTGCTTCGGGCCACCATAGAACTCCACTCTGGCCAAAGGTTCCTGGACTCGAGAATTTCAAAGGGAGGGTGCTTCACAGTTCACAATATAAGGGTAATCAATATTGCTTCCCAGTCGCAGATAAATCAGCTCTGATCATTGGTTTCGGCAATAGTGGAGTCGATGTGGCATGTGATATCGCTGCTAAGGCAGCTTCGGTCGTCATCAGTACGCGATCAGGCGCGTGGGTACTTCCTAACTATATTTTTGGCTACCCTGCCGATCTTTATGCCGCTCGGGTTCTTAAGTGGCTTCCGTGGCAATGGACGTCAAATGCCTACGAAAAAGCGATTATAGCTGCAACTGGAAATCCTGTTCGATGGGGATTGAGGCCTGCGCACAAAGCACTCCGCTCTCATCCAACCGTAGGAGGGCGGCTCATCAGCTTACTTCAGAGTAAACAGATACGAATTGCCGGAGGTGTTCAACGAGTCACTGAGTATGGCGTCGTCTTCGATGATGGCAGCACATATAAAGCTGACATGCTTATTTTCTGCACGGGTTATCGAATTGATTTCCCATTTTTATCCGACAAGATTCGGGATGTAGTCTTTGGGGCCACTGATAACCAAGTCAATCTATATATGAACATGTTTTCACCGCAGATTGGCGCAAGCCTCGCATTCATTGGTTTAGTACAACCGGATACCGGGGGATTGCTGCCAGTATCCGAGATGCAAGCACGATGGCTGGTCAATCTTCATCAGAAACGAGTCAAACTTCCCTCTTCGAAAGTGATGCAGCAGAGAATTAACAAAGATATGGAGTATCGCAGGAAACGATATGTCAATTCACCGCGCCATACTATCCAATGCAACACGATTGCTTACAACGACGAGGTGGCTGCCTGGATTGACTCTTCCGCATTGCGCTACCGATCACCAAAATTTCTGTTCCGCTTGATTTTCGGAACAGGCGGGGTAGATCAATGGACCAATCACCGAACAAAAGATATCGATCAGCGGATCCAGAATGTTCCAGTTCCAGCCGCCATGAAGGGTCTTGGATGGTTTGTCTTGAGTGCTGGATTGATGATAACCGTTACTGGTTTAACCCTAATCGTCAGTTTCATAGTATGAAGATTTGTATCTTCATTAAGAAATTGTACGAATCATTGTCGGTAGGAAGATATTGGTAATACATTATGAAATCCATTTCCTGTTTCGATAAAAACGAGCATATATTACAAATATGGTGATGGATATCTGCTGTTGGTTTCTATCACTTACGAGAAGCAGCGCATGAAATTCCTATATTATGGATTCATCACCTACATTCCTAATGTTTGGAATCATAAACTAGCTATTAGTTAAATAGAGCGTATGTTCCAGAATCTTGAATCTGAGCAATCTGGTTGTACAGAAGAATATTCTTATTTCAGTGATTAGGAGATAACAAAGTGAAACCTGGTACTCGCAGCACAACTGCTGACTTTGCAGCGATGATGCGTGCGGCACATCTTGTCCTTGATAGTGAACCAAAAATTCTTAGAGATGTATTCGCTCTCCGGCTAAGCGGATTTGAGAATGAGAAAGACCTTTGCCAGGAGATCAACAAAATCAGCATAAATCTGGCGTCTAAATTGCCGGAATCGTGCCCTGAAAATCTAATGGAAGCAACTCGAGCCGCTATCACTGTACGAAGCCGGATTGCTGAGGAGCGGCTTTCTGAAGCGATAGAACGTGGCGTGTCACAGTATGTGATTCTCGGAGCAGGGCTAGATTCGTCTGCTTATCGCCTGCCGGACACTGCTATAAATATTCGCGTGTTTGAGGTCGATTTTCCGGCAACGCAGGAATGGAAACGAGCTCAAATCAATAAAATCTATCCGCATATTGCGGACCATGTTACCTTTGTCCCGATTGATTTCGAACGAGATTCACTCTTCACTCGCTTGAAAGAACACGGGTTTGACCCACGGAGGTCCACCTTCCTTTCTTGGTTAGGAGTTGTATGGTATATCAGCGAAAGGTCTTTCTTCGAAACATTGCGCGAAATTGCATCCTCGGCCAACGGCAGTGAAGTTGTTTTTGAATATCCAGTGACAACTGATCTAGTCGCACCTATTGATCGCCCGCTTACCATGATGATCAAACAGCTAGGCGCGGCGCGCGGCGAACCTGTTGGTTCTGGCTTCAATCCAGCAGAACTCGTCCAGAAAGTGATAGCCCTCGGCTTTGAAACAGTAACAGATTTATCATCTAGCGATATTCAAGCACGATATTTTCACGAACGCCAAGATAGACTCAGAATGCCCAGCATCGGCCATTTCTTGAGCGCACGCCGATAAAACTAGTGAACTTCCTGCTCCAGCGGCAAAACAATAGTCTGAAGATCAGACACTATAGCAATCGCTATTAGTAGCTCAGCTGCTCATAATCTATGCTGATTTCTTCATGCTCACAAACTGAGATGCTGACAGTGTCAATTCATGCCAGCGTTGGGTGGTGCTGCCTCTTTCTTGCTGCGAAGAGCTATAGAAGTAATAAAATGAGCAGATTACGGAATCGGGTATAGCGCTAGATAAGATCTCCGCAGGCTTCCAATTCTCTTACTTTCTCAAAATCATATCAGAAGCTTTCTCGGCGATCATGATCGTAGCAGCGTTCGTATTCCCGCTGACAATTGTTGGCATCACCGACGCATCCACAACTCTTAATCCAGTTAAGCCATGTACACGCAGATTGGAATCTACAACGGCATCTAGATCATTTCCCATGCGGCACGTGCCTACGGGATGATAAATAGTCTCCGCATGTGCCCGAATATAACTTATCAAAGAGTCATCATCAAATGATGTGATCATTCGTGAACTATCTTGATGGCGAACCAGGTCAAACTCAGAAGCATTGAGAATATCAATTGATCTCTTGAGTGCCTCTAACATGACTCGAAGATCAGTTGGTTCTTGGAGATAGTTTGCTTCAATTGCGGGTGGTTCTGTCACTATTGAGGATCGAAGGCGAATTTTCCCACGACTACTGGGTTTGAGATGACATGCATGCAGCGTGTAACCATGGCCTGACATTTTTGATCTACCATGGTTTTCAAGCTGTGCTGGTACAAAGTGCATCTGAATATCAGGTTCACTTCCGGAAGTATATGTGCTCATTAGAAATGCCCCAGCCTCCGCTGCATTCGAAACTGCCGGCCCACGCCCTGTGAACGCATATCTCAGCATTGCCTTTACTTCTTCAAACAAATTCAAGTCATAAGTCAGTTTCGATCTGCTTTTATGAAGTATTGATATATTAAGATGGTCCTGCAAATTTTTACCGACACCCACTAATTTATGCTTTGTCGGAATCCCTACTTTCCCAAGTTCAATGGGATCTCCAATACCAGATAACATTAAAATCTGCGGTGAATTGATCGTACCGCAGGAAACAATAACTTCTCCGTCGCAACGAGCATAATATCTTCTGCCATCGGCTTTATACCAAACGCCTACCGCGCGGTTGTTATCGATTGCGATGCTTTCGACAAAACAGCGTGTTTTGACTGTTAGGTTCGGACGCTGTATGGCAGGATGTAAAAAGGCAACCGCCGTGCTACATCGGCGCGAACGTCGCTGCGTCACTTGATAATAGCCAACACCAAGTTGTGTCTCCCCATTGAAATCTGGATTGAAAGGAATTCCTTTCGAGATGCACGCTGAAACAAATATTTTACTTAGTGCGTTGAGATCAGTGAGATCCTTTACAGAAAGAGGACCACCAATGCCATGAAAGCTATTTTCACCTCTCTGCTGGTCCTCAGATCGTTTAAAATACGGTAGAACATCATCAAAGCCCCAACCTTTATTCCCTTGATTAAGCCATGAATCAAAATCATATCGTTGTCCACGAACGTAGCACATTGCATTAATTGAGCTTGATCCTCCAAGAACTTTGCCACGTGGCCAGTAGAGACGCCTACCATTAAGCTCTGTCTGTGGTTCTGTGTAATACTCCCATTTGTAAGCTGGCGTGCAGGACAATCGCCGAAGACCTCCAGGAATATGAATAAGAGCACTGATATCCCGCCCCCCTGCTTCCAGAACCAAGACTTGGTTATCAGGGTCGTGCGATAAACGATCAGCCAGTACACATCCAGCCGATCCCGCTCCGATAATAATATATCGAAATGATGTTCTGAGATTTATTACCTGCGTAGACATGAAACCACCACCTGCTAATAAACAAGAACAACGACATATTTATCAGAAGCTTTAGTGTAGGGTCATACCAAAAAAGGAAAATAAAGCACGCCAAACCGACTGTAGTCGACGCAATAGTTCCGCCTATCATTGAAATTCACAATCACGATCAAAGTTACCAATTTTATTTTTTTATACAATGCTTTACGGCCGCGACAAAATCCAACCCCAGCAGATACATCGCCAAATCAACGGCACCACCATCACCCATGGCCACATTTAACCTGATGATGCTTTTATCTCTGACCAGCACAAAGTCAAAGTCTCTCTCACCATACTAATTTCCAGGCTTCTTCGTTATTAATATGCACGGACTTTTCTCTTCCGCTTTCTCCATGCTCCTGACACTACGTAGAATGCTAGACAAGCCACCTGAGACTTATCCACAACCACCCTCGCCAAAGGCTTCGCCATTAGTAATAGGGGAGGGACTTGGGACACTCGTATTTTTACTAGTAGTTTGCTGTTGATGCTGGGTTTTGTGCGGGAGGACGATACAGTTATCGTCCATAGTATGGATCGGCTGGCACGTAACCTGGATAACTTGCGTCGATTGGTTCAAGAACTTACCGGGCGCGGTATCCGCGTCGAGTTTGTCAAAGAAGGATTGACCTTTACCGGTGAAGATTCGCCGATGGCTAACTTGATGTTGTCGGTCATGGGATCTTTTGCCGAATTCGAACGTGCTCTAATCCGCGAGCGGCAGCGCGAAGGCATTGCACTTGCCAAACAACGTGGCGCTTATCGAGGGCGTAAAAAATCGCTGAACAGCGAGCAGGTTGCAGAAATAAAGCAAAGAGTCATGGCGGGTGAACAAAAAGCATTGATCGCACGTAATTTTGGTATCAGTCGTGAGACACTTTATCAATATTTAAGAACAGTGGATTGATGCGCTTTTGTTATAAATAGTTTCAACATTAACTTCAGCAATTGAGTGCTGTCAACTTATGACATTCTGTGTCGTTGACTTCTGAAAATGACAATATAAATAGTGTTTGACAGTTGTTGGCCACCTGTGAGACAGTGGCTATTTAGGGTATACCCTATTTAACCGAAGAGTGCGACCCATGAAACTATTCACAACTGCAATTGTATTCGGCCCTGCCGCTTTGGTGATGCTTGCGAAGTTCGCGCTTGATCCTGGATGGCTCACGTCATGGAGCTTTTCGGAGTGCCTTATTCTTGGAGCTGTAATAGGCGCTCTTAGTGCCGGAGCTGCACACATCGTTGGTTCGCACGATTCCTAGTCCATACCAAAATGACCAGGAGGCCCGCATAAAAGTCGCACGCATCTATCTGCGCGTGAGCACGGAGGAACAAGACCTAAGCCGGCAGGATGCCATCGTGGAGAGCACGAAGGCGGCCGGCTTTTACGTCGCCGGCATCTACCGCGAGAAGGCCAGCGGCGCACGTGCCGATCGGGCCGAGCTGCTGCGCCTGATTGCCGACTTGCAGCCTGGTGAAGTCGTGGTTGCAGAGAAGATCGACCGAATCAGCCGCTTGCCGTTGGCCGAGGCCGAACGCCTGGTGGCTTCGATTCGGGCCAAGGGCGCCAGGCTGGCCGTGCCTGGTGTTGTGGATTTGACCGAGCTGGCGGCCGAGGCAAAGGGCGTGGCCAAGGTTGTGCTGGAATCCGTCCAGGACATGCTTTTGAAGCTGGCATTGCAGATCTCCCGCGACGACTACGAGGATCGGCGCGAGCGGCAGCGTCAGGGGGTGGAGCTGGCCAAGAGGGCCGGGCGCTACGTAGGCAGGAAAGCCGACACGCTTACACATGATCGAATCATCGCGCTACGCACGGCAGGCCACAGCATCGCAGCAACGGCGAAGCTGGCTAGGTGTAGTGAAAGCCAGGTCAAACGAGTGTGGGCAATTCATCGGGCCAAGGCTGGCCAGAAAGAGAAAAGCCCGCACAAGGCGGGCTGATCTAGAGTCTGCTCCCTATCCTCACTCTTCTTAGTCTGGCCAATTAGTGTTCTACCTTTGATCAGTTGTTAATCACCCCTCATCTTCCAAGCACAATCAATACCTTAAAGTAGTTATCCACAGAATCATTCAAGGTTTCCGGGGATAAGTAGAGGCACGTGGATGACATCACCGACAATTCTTCGCCCGGCGATAACCAGCTGCTTCAGCTTCCCCTGGTGAAGAAAACATAACTTGGTTTTTTTTAGATATTCTGTTGTAACTTGGACAATCATTCGGTAGGTGGTAAATATTACTTTTTCTGTTACCAATAATCTGCTTGCCAGTATTTATCACTGGTCGCTGAGCCTCTTGCAATCCTTCGCGTGAGGGTTTTTGATCCAGTTGCCAGTTTTTTTCACCAGTAACGTAGCGGTTATGGTGTCCCATCAGTTTAGCAATACGATTATTCAGTTCCCTTTCCCATGCGGAAACTGGAAATTGATGATCCCACGCCATGAGAATGCGTTGCTGGGCTTTTGACATGGATAGTCCATAGCGGTCGTACATATAGAAAGTTACCCGTGCGACAAAACCTTTTACTTTGTCCCTGGGTTCTGTTGTACGCTCCTTGAAATCTGTGCGGGTTGTACACTGGCCATACTGATTAGGCATTGCCCTGGATACCATGCCATACAAGTAGTTACTTCTGTCTCCATTGACTTCACCAATCACAGGGGCCAGATTAAACAAATCAGCTTCCATTACCCGGAAAACTGGATCTGTCTTGGTACAATTTTCTCTCCCCCCTTTTTGCCAGCATTGACGTTGATGCCCTATTACCCAAGCTGGAACAATATGCTCCCACTCAATACGCGCTGCACGATTAGCATTTTTACGTGGCACGTATCCACATGATTCTAGATCTACCCTGCCTCCTGACTTGCCTGTCCATTCCCATTTGCAGCCACAATATAGCGTTCCCTGCTCAGATTGATTCTGGTCGGCATAAATTGTCTGGCGTGCCTGTACTTTTGCTTCACTAAAATACTGTGGAGCTGCATTGACCGGGAAATGAAAAGCGATACCAAGAACAATAAATAAAATGAGGAATTTTCTCACCGGGGTTTACATAAAATTTACATAAAAGAGAGTCAGCGACCTGTTGCGAAACGCTTCTCCTGTAACAGGGAAGATTGATCCAGAGCGACAGCTTGGGTAGTAAGCTTCGGTAACCCGTTCACAATCGCCTGGTTTTTCAGGCTAACGGTGATAACACGCAGAAAGAGTTCAAGCGGGTATCTAGCGTTATCCATCGTTTCGATAGCCCAATCATTGGCATCATTGGTTATTCCACTGGCTTTATCAGTTTTAACGCACTGGCGCTCCATCACCCATTCAAGTGCTGATTTGCCGTTAACTTCATAGTCATAAGCCTCTTCCGGGATGTTTTCAATAACAATATTCGTGTTGTAGATAACTGTTGTTTTGTCACTAACACTTTTTCCAGTTTCAGGATCTCTCTTTTTACCAAACTTCATTTTGGTGACATAAAAATCTTTATCTTCTCCACCAAGAACCTTTTGCTCGGTCACTTTCAAATATTTCAAGTTCCCAGCAAGCCGAACACTTGTGTACATGGGCATAGTTTCATAATTCAGATGTAAATCTGCCAAGTCACGCCCTGCCTGACTGAAAGCTTTAAAATCATCAGCCGTTTTTACACGTGGAATACGTGGTAATTGTTTACTGAGATTATCAGCATAGCGCTCACGGTAATCCTCGCTGTGAAGCAAACCATAAATATAGTAGAAGATAGCTTCCTTGCTGATTTTGATTTGCGGATAAGCCGCCTGGAAATGTTCTAAAGCATCATCGGTGATGGCATCACGACGCTGATATTGTGATTCACCTTCTTCATTGAACAGAGAAGCATCTGATGTTGTTTTCTCGTATAGGTAGAGTGGAAAACACTGTGCATCTCCCACCAAATGAAGATCTGGAATAATATTGGAAATCAGAATGGAAAATCCTTTTGTACCAGCCAGTGTTAAACAAATCACCAAATTTTCGCTGTCTTTGGTGGGGAAGATACGAGGTATTTGGTAAACACTATTGTTGAAATACTTATCGAAAAATATCCAGCTTTTTGTGAAAGGTCGATACAAAGCCTGTCGCATACCTTTTGAGCTATAAGTACGAAAATTGTGTCGTGCCAGATCCTGTTTCAATTCAAGTGTCCAGCTTATGGTTTTGGTACTAAAATCAAGAAAGTTATCAACATCCGGCCAGTTTTCTTTTGCAACAGATTGGCAAAGATTTTTGTATGCTTCTACTGATTTATTGTAGTAAGCAACCATTCCTTCCGTAGTTGTAACAGCCTGCATTTAAAACCAACCCAACCTGCATTCAACGATTTTTTCAGCCAGAAATAACTGCGACTATCCGATCCGCAAACCAGCATTAACTGCAAATGAACCTGCATTTATCCCTGTCGACCTGCATTTGATCGTCGCAAACCGGGAATAAGTGCAACTGACTTGCCCTTCTTTTTAGATCGGCAATCCCGCCGCTGATCAGCATGGCAGCAAGTCCAGTAAATCACGAAATCAGGAAATCAATGCCAATATGCTGAGGAGGTAGATCAGGGAATATCAGGCAGATGATGCGGATCAAGCCTTCCGCGGCAATGGAAAACTGACACCAGAGCAAGAGGAAATCCGTCAGTTGAAAGCCCAGATCAGGCAACTAAGACTGGAGAGAGAGGACATCCCTAGCGCGCTCTTAGTACAGTTTATCGCCAAAGATTGGGTGAGCTTGGCAGTTGCCATGATCTCTCCGTGCAAGGCTAACGCCGCCAGCACACGCGGCTTTGTAGTGAAGGCGTAGCCGCAACGAAAAAGCAGTCGCTGTGACTGGCCTTGTTAGTCGAAAGTGATATGATTCTTGGCAAGGTCTTTATATCTTTTGTCGTTGTGAATTTTGTTGAGAATTGTTTTGTTTGCAATTAAATAGTCAAGTATCTCTTGAATTCGCTCGCTGCGTGCGTTGGATTTTAGAATTCCGATAACACTGACCATATGATCTTGACAGTATTTATTATCAAGGCATACCCTCACTTCATTAGAGTGCATGGCTTTCAGGGTAAGTATGATGTTTTGATCACCTAAGAGATTAAAAAATTGATCGTAAAGCGACTTCCCAGCCGGTGAAACACCGGAATTATATGAAATTCCCTTACCAATTCGACAAATCAGAACTGTCTTGATGATTTTTTGTGAGCGTTCAACTGGAAGATCATTCTCCGTCACCAAGTAAGAGAGAATTTTCCGCATGTGAGGCGGCTCATTATAGAAATTATCCCAAGCATAGCGAGCATCCAACAAATCATCAGCATGCCCATCAAGCGCTATTATGCGTGAATCTAGTGACTGATAGCTGTTCCCACCACAGAATGCAAAAAACTCCACTCCCAAGGCGTGCTTTTCGTTATGAAGGTTATTTTTGTAACCGTCAATTGTGATCCCAAGCTTGTACTTTATGTTATCGCTACTTCTGTTCCAGATGCATGGTGCAAATAAAGCAATATTTTTCTTCACCACATTGCTAGTTGCGTCAGCGGCATATATCCCAAAAATGCTATTTAGTAGGTTGTCTGTATTCTGGAGAGACAAGTCATTAAGCGGTTTTTCCATACTTTGTATAGTCGCATTGTCTAGGACTACTGTTGATCTTTTAAGGTTTTCTATGAATGACTTTATCTGAATTGCAGAGGCGGAAGGCTTGTCATTTAGAATATCTTGAACGCACGTTTGGAGCCATCCGAGTAGTTCAAATGCATTGATTGAGTAAACATTAGGATGAGACGCCCCAATGTCATTTCTCATCGTAAGAATATGATTAAGCTTTGTATAAACAACATCAGAAATCAATTCTAGCTTTCGACACGTGTTTATCAGCTTGTTGTCTTTGAGTCCAGGTAGGTCTTCTTCAGTTGAGTACAATTCTCTTCGGCTGTCACCAATGGCAGCGTCAAAAAACATGTCAAGACCGTATACAACCACCTTTTCCCGCAAGTTTAGAACGACTTCGTTCCAAACATAATTCAAGGAAGCGTCAAAAAGTCCTATTGCAGCACCAGCTACGAATTTCGATAAGTACCTTGCGTTCCGCTTTACTTCTGGAGGTAGAGATTCGATAAACGCTGGAAGGTTATTTTCAATGTTTTTGCGCTCTGACAACGACGCAATTATGTTTTCGGTTGGCAATCCAAGATGTTCAAGGTATGCCTCAAACTTCGCCGTATCAGTTGCTAAAAGAACCGTTTCAGATTTAACAGTTATATCAGTGCTCATTTATTAATCCTTGTTTTCATGCTAGTAGCTTGCGCGGCTAACCTTAATCGTTAGGCATCATTTTTCCGCTGCATTTCCAACCAAAGAAAGCATGATTTTATTTAGTTTATCGGCCATCTCTGTGAGGTGAGCGTGGTGTGATAGAAGTGAGAGGAAATAAGGATTAGAAGTATCGGCGCACTTTGCCTTTAACTAGATTTTCCGTTATTTTCCCGATATTCAAGTGTATACGGCCATAATCAAGCATTACTAAAGATTTATGAACGTGGGAATGCTGAGATTGGGGCGAGGGGAGTACTGCTGGTATGTGGGATCAACGTAAGATTGAATTTACGTTTATCTGCGTACAGCAAAGTTTACAAAAAGGTTAAGTGTAGCGACCTGCAATTAAAAACAGTCAGACCTGCATTCAACGGCTTTTTCGACCGAAATTAACTGCGACTGATCGTTAATCCATGAAATCATTGATAGTGCCAGTTTTTGGATGTAGTTCTTTGAACTGCGTTTGTCGAAGTAGTACATCGCGTTCCGCCATGCCGAGAACAGGGGCTCAATTGAGTCCATAAAACGTCCGTTTATTGGACTTAATTTGCAACCTCGCGTAATTGTTATTTTCAGAAGACGATTGCACAGAATGTCATGAGTTGATAGCACTCAATTGCTGAGGTTAATGTTGAGACTACTCAATAACAAAGCGAATCAATCCACCATTTTCAAGTATTGGTATAACGTTTCCCGGCTGATACCTGTAACAACCTGCGTTTTACGTTAATTCCTGTGTTACAAGCCAAGAGTCTTTGCTGGTAAAGATCCGTCAAAAAATTTCATGGGTAGTTAGCGTACTTGGAGCGGAGCGGCTCTATATTTTGGAACGTAGAAGGAATAGCCTAAGTGTAACGGCTCGCGTTTGAAACTAGCCCTGCTCGCATTTGACATATTTTCCAGCTCACAATATCTGCAAGTGAGCTTGCATTTATCAGCTTCGGCTCGCATTCCATCGTGACGTGCTTACGCTAAGTGAAAATGAATTTTGTCTCTACGATTGTATTAAGCGTCCTTTTTGGGTATACCTTAATTGTCCATTTTGTCATAGGTGGCCAAAAATACGCAAGTACAATCTATTTTGGCCACCTTGTTGTTAGCTATTTAAATTGGCCTATCAGTAAAAACACTTACATCATGAGATGATGCATGCCACACTATAGACTGTACCAAGAGTAAAGGATACCGGCTTGATCAGGAACTTTAAGCACAAGGGACTAGAGACCTTTTTTAAGAGCCTGTTTACGATCTTCTGAGTAATAGTGCCAAGAAAGCCAAATGAATGAGCTGCAAGCTGGTATCAAGTTTACGTTCGCAGTTTTTCCATAATCTTCGGCACTTTTCCAGCCAGGCGAAACTACATTCCACTATCCAGCGCCTGGGCATAACCTTGAAGGTATGCAGTTTGCTGCGTTTGGCGATCTGCACGGTGACAGGTTTGCCCAGAATTTCTTGCACACTTTCGGCAAATGGTGCTCCAGTATAGCCACCGTCACACAGCAAACCTTGTGCTTGCCCTAAACTCGATCTGCAACGCTTCAAGGCCTGCAATGCACCGTTACGGTCAGTCACTTCCGCTGTCGTCACTGCAATGGCGTGCGGCAACCCCAAGGTATCAACAGCGATATGGCGCTTGATGCCCGACACCTTCTTGCCGGCGTCATAGCCTTTCTGGTCAGCCGTGTCTGTATTCTTCACGCTTTGCGCGTCCACAATCAAGAACGTGCTGCAAGCGTTGCGCCCCAGTTTCTCTCGGGCCGCGCCAACCTGATTTTTTTAATGCCTGCTCCAGCACGCTCACGCCGTGCTGGTCAGGCTCATTCCATTTGCGCCAATAGGCATATACACTCTGCCATTTGGGAAACTCTCCGGGCAAAAATCTCCACTGGCAACCAGTACGCAGCAGATACAGCACAGCACAAAATACTTCATACAAATCTATTGTCGTGGGTTTGGTGCTGCGCCTCACGCTACGCAATAGCGGCTCTATCTCGGCAAACTTCTCTTTGCTAATATCACTGGCATATTTTGTTCTCTTCATCCACGTATCGTAAGGAATAATGATGAGATCGTAAACGGGCTCTAAGACCAGCTCGACCCGAGGCATACAGGCCGAACACGCAGCGAAGCTGGGCCGCATCCTGCGGGCACTGGACGTGGCACAGGCTCCAGCTGAACTGGATTTTCCTGGCTTTCGACTACACCCGCTCAAGAGCGACCTTGCCGGGTACTGGTCAATTACCGTTAACAAAAATTGGCGGGTTATTTTTGTTTTCGTGGGCGTCGATACCGACCTGGTTGATTATCTGGATTACCACGACAAATAGGAGCGAAGCTATGGACATGATGAACCATCCCCACCCTGGCATGATCTTGCGTGAGGACGTGTTAAAAGCGCTGGACATGACCGTAGGCGAAGCAGCTAAACGCTTAGGCATGTCGCGTGAGTCGATTTCTCGCGTGGTCAACGGGCGCAGCGCCATCAGCTACGACTTGGCCATAAGGCTGGAAGCGGCTGGCGTCAGTACGGCCCGCTTCTGGACGGCATTGCAGTGCGAATACGACCTTGAAAAGGCGCGGGAGGGAGCCCAAGACGCAGAACTATTAAAAATAGTGCCACTGGTTCCTAAGCACGAATTAAAGCAGGTATAGAAGGTGAGCCTGAATACTTGCGATATTCAGGCTCTTGTCGCGGACTTGTGAAGGAAAACACGAAAGGTCACGTGACATAAGTATTATGGCACATTCGTGCACTTACCAGCTCGACTATTGAGATCAAAACAATCAAAGAGACATTCTATTAATATTCTTTTTATAGCAAAATTTAATTTAATCTTGCTTTATGAGTTTTTGTAGGGCATGATTATGTTATGAGCATAGATACAATGAATATTGTTGGCCCTACGGGTTTTAAAGAATTGTTAGCGGCTGACAGCGTTCAAGATACAGTCATTCGCGGCGAGATAAAGGGATTAGTTATAGCCCTGAGAGTTGGCGAGAAAGACTTTGTTTTGGGGCGTTCGCGCGGTGGAGTGCGGTACTTCTATTCAATCGACGGAGCAGCATCAGTGTTGATTCAGTACGGCATTAACCAGTTCGATTTGGATTTGAGAGGCTGGCTGCCGCGAACACTCACCAAGAATCAAAAAAGACAGTCTTTACCAGGTAGCACCAGTGAAGACATTTAGAAAAGCAAAAGCCCCCGATGGCACGGAGGCTTTGCAAGAATCAGGAACACATACTTGAATTGTTTAGCCGCAATCCAAGTATGACCGCCGCAGAATCATAGAACACAAAGAATCAACGACTAATTCGCTAATACTATTCTACGGCCTTGTTCCTTCTTTGACAAGTTATTGCGCTCTTGCGCGTGGCTGGAAGGGGTTACATGGCAACAAATCCACAACTCTCCCTATTTAGTCGGGAAGAAGAAGCCAGGGCATATCATGACTCTGAGCGGGCAGGTTTTTTTTCTATCCTGGTTAATGCTAAGGGCGACAAACGCCAATCATCTCACCGACTGATTGAGATGCCCACGGTACTGGGTTTAATCGATAA
Organism: Nitrosomonas stercoris; assembly: GCA_006742785.1. Classification (NCBI taxonomy): domain Bacteria; kingdom Pseudomonadati; phylum Pseudomonadota; class Betaproteobacteria; order Nitrosomonadales; family Nitrosomonadaceae; genus Nitrosomonas; species Nitrosomonas stercoris. Next base: position 44,469 of record AP019756.1, read on the forward strand.
GAACCGCGACACCTGGATGACTCAGGCCGAGTTTATCCGGCCAAATCGACGTGTGGTTAACCTTGCCCGCGTCGGTCTGCTTTTTGCCGATTTGGACACCTACCGCGAGCCGTGGGCTTCTGGCCGAACGCCGGAGCAGTTAGTAGAGTCCATACTGTACTACTGCTCCCAAGAAGGCATTCCCCTTCCCTCAATACTGGTTTTTTCAGGTCGTGGCATACAAGCCAAATGGCTGTTAGATGGGACGTTACCGCGTCGGGCGCTTCCCAGGTGGAACGCTTGCCAGCGTTACTTAATCGACCGATTGTCCCATCTTGGAGCCGACCGCCAGGCAAAAGATGCCAGCCGCGTGCTGCGGGTCGTACAGACTGTTAACGAGAAAAGCGGAGAAATCTGCCGGGTTGTCCACGTTGAAAACGGGTCAGACGGCCAACCGGTGCGTTATAACTTTGAGTATCTGGCTGAAATACTGCTGCCGGTATCTCGCTGGAAAATTGAACAGCAACATCAAGAACGGAAGGAACGCGCCAACCGGCGGCAGCTCAAGCTGCTGCCAGGCGATAAGACAGACAACTTACACAGATTCAGTGGACGACAATTAGCTTGGCATCGACTTGAGGATTTGCGTACGTTGGCCAAGTTGCGCGGAGGTATCCAGGAAGGTGAACGTATGCTGTACCTTTTCTGGTATCTTAACTTCCTGCTGCTATCTGGTGCAACTAACAGCCGGCTAATGTATTACGAAGCAAGAGCCCTGGCTAAAGAGATTGACCCGAACTGGCTAGAAAACAGTAAAGAGTTGATGACCTTATACTCCAAGGCCAAAGCCTACGAGAAAGGCGAGAAAATCAGCTTTGGCGGACGTGAGTATGCCCCGCTGTATACGCCCAGGAACGATACGCTAATCACCCTTTTCCAGATTACAGACGACGAACAGGCCCAGCTTCGTACGATCATCAGCAAAAAGATGGCAGCCGCGCGCCACAGAGAGCGCGAGACGGCTCGCAGGAGGGCGGCGGGTGCAGTGGATAGGGAAGCCTACCTAGAAGCCGCTAACGCGAAGCAGGTGCAGGCACAAGCGCTTAGAGCGCAAGGTTTGAGCATTCGGGTAATTGCCCAGCGAATGGGCGTGTCTGTTGGTTCCGTTTCGGGTTATCTGAAAGCGGCGACAGGTGCTTAAAGTTCTCCCCTCCATTTCAGCTGAAAGATCAGGTGTTCAAAGTCCGTGCGTATTACTAATGGCGAAGCCTTTGTTTTTGAGTAGCCCAGCATTGATTTCAATGCGAGTAGCCGCAAGGGTTGTGGGTAAGTCGCTTGAGACTTATCCATCATCCCGCGCAGTGCCGAAGGCACGGAGAAAGATCAGGTGTCCCAAGTCCGTCCGTGTTACTAATGGCGAAGCCTAAAAGGTATCTGCATGAGTAGATCAAGAAAATCATTTCCTCCTGAACTGTTAGAGCAATTGAGATTGATGCCGGTGAGGGTCGCGCTCGATGTTTTAGGGTTGTACTGGAAACGTGACCCTGATTTTGTTCCAATGAAAGATAAAAGTACCGTCCGGCTCCATGTGGCGTTAGGTGCGGGTGTAGTTGAGTTACTGGCTACTGGCTCAAAGTGGTATGACAGTAGAGCAGAAAAGGGCGGCGGCGGTGCTATCGACTTGGCAATGCACTTGTTGAAGCTGGATTTTGTTGCCGCTGTGAAGCTTTGTACAAATAATAAAAAAATATCTGGATTTAGCGGCTGATCTATTTTATGAGATTGTTTGTTACTTTTCCTGTTTTCGCTTTTCATGCCTCATGTTGAGGTTTGAAAAGCGGAAATATTCAATTATCCAAAGTGATTTGGAACCTAACAATCGCTTTATTTCTAAAAATATCGTGAGACAGACTCATGCGTACTACAGGCTAAAAATGGAGGTTTTTGAGTTTGGCACAAGTCCCTCCCCTATTACTAATGGCGAAGCCTTTGTTTTTGAGTAGCCCAGCATTGATTTCAATGCGAGTAGCCGCAAGGGTTGTGGGTAAGTCGCTTGAGACTTATCCATCATCCCGCGCAGTGCCGAAGGCACGGAGTTTTGGAAATGGGAACGTTCGTTCACGAACACAAATCTGTTTTCAAATTGCATTCATATTCATTTCTATTAAAGAAGTACAGCTTTGCTGGGTATTTTCGCTTTCCCTAAACGGTTGTCCAGCCCTGCCATTCCTTCAAGGGCCGGGCTATGCCCTGAAATAGTCACCCGTTCGCACTCACTACGCTCCCTTGCGCTGCGGCCTCCAACTTCTCCCTTTCCGGACTGTCCTGTCTGGCCTTCCTACGGGAAAATTACGGCGAAAGACACTCAGCAAAGCAAATATGTTTATTCAATAAAAAGGTATCTATATGAATGCAAAAAATTGTAAAACCAAAAAAAATAAAATCCGGCTCTGACATCTAGCAAAGCAAATGTAAGCCAGTAATCTATAATAGAATTTATTAAAACCGTCCCGGCGGAACCGGGATTCCTAATAGGAGCAACATTATGTATTACCTTATCGAAACCAATTACGTTGGCCCCAACCGAACTCAAGATCAGTATATTGATGCCAGTAAGATTGAGATCTGCGTTTCCCCCGCTGTTACTAATAGTAGTGGCGAAAAACTTACAAGGGGATGGTGTGGCACTACCAACGATTGGGCTGTTTATGCTCACGGCGAGTACGCTACCATCGAAGAGGCTCGCGCCGCGATCAATGAGATATTCGGTGAAGTGCGCGACTCTGACGCCAACGGCGACAGCTTTGAACCTGACGATGAAGACGTTGTGCAGACTTTCAAATCTGGTAAATACGCGCCCATGAGCAGCCAAAATACCGCTGACTGGGCTTATGAGTGGATTCAGTCCGATATTGATGCTGATACCACTGATGAACATATTACTGACCTGGTGGCGGAGTATGAAGCTGAGGCTAATCGTTTTGGCGGCACCTTGGATAGCGACCTAGAGGACTTTATGAAGCAACGCCGCCAAGAGTTGATTGATGAACTGGAAGATAAAATCTGATTCTCTAATTCATTTACGAGTACCAGCGGCCACCAAAGGCCGCTGGATTCGTGCAAGCCGTGCCGCCGAAATGCGCCTCACTGATTGGATTGTTAACGCTGTGGAGACATACATGCACCAACAAATGAACAAGGTGGTCATTCCCGATGATCTGAAATTTTCTGACTTACACTTGGCGCGTGAATCCGATGGAGACGTTAGTTTCGATTGGGGCGTGATAGAGCGCATCTGTAAGGCGAGTGGCCTTTCAGTGGATATTTTCCGTGATGCGCCAGAGGACAATGTTTCCGGGCTAATTGTTGGCTGGTACCAGGCACATTGTCAGCAAGGCGGTGAACGCGATCCGGTTGCCGACGATTTGATTGCCGAAATAGCTGCTGAGGAAAAAGCAGGACAAATAATTAGCCATCAACCAGGACGTGCATAACCAATAAACTCAACTAAACCGAGGAACCGCAGATGCTTTTAAGTTCATTCTCGTTAAATATGATTAATAAATTCCCCGCCAAAATCCTTGTAAAAGAGATAAGCGCGGAGGAGGCGCGCCTACAACTTCTGGCTCTCGCCGAGGAGGATGGCGAATCGGAACTGATTCAATCAGCGGTGGGACATGCAGACACCGCCGCCATCTTTTCAGATGTACTCGGACTTCCAGTCCGAGTAAACAGAATCACCGTTTCTTTAAAAACAGGTGATAGGGCTGTTGTTGGCCAATACTCCGGCCCAAGGTTGCAGGAGGGTGCCATAAAATTGCCAGAAGGCGCAGCCATCTTGTGGTTGGCATTGGAGGTTAAGTAGTTTTTTTGTGACATACTCAATCGGGCGCAGGCACCACCTTCTGATTTGATATGGGGTCTGTCGCCATCCGCCGCAGTTGAACATCGCCGTTTGCTGGTGTTTTGCAGTGCTGCCGTAACATACGGTTGACAGCTTCGCTGTATAAGTTCCTAAACTCATAATGGTAACCCATCACGAACCCGGTGCAGACCAAGCCGAGCGCCAAGACCAACACCGCTTGCAGAAACAAATACATGGCTGACATTATCTCGGCCTGGTCGGCCTTTTGAAGCTCACGCACCAGATCCGTGTATGACTCAGGCGAGAAAATAGCTATTGCCACAGCCGACCAGAAGACCAGGAACGGTACCGTGACGAGTAATTTTTCAACGACCACAAACGCTACGCGACCTAGATTAAAAAACTGCGCGAGCGCAGTTCGTCCGTCACGGAATGCCATGCGTTGCATGGCTGCATACTGCGCATCGGACACTTTCCCGATTACGACGCCATTCATGTAGACGTTCCAAATGGTCGGCTGATCATTCGACCAGAGGTTTGCTTTTTTCATACGATTCACTCCCTCGTTAGATTGTTACTTTTCCTGTACCTATACAGGTAGCTCCTTAAAGTGTTCAGTTTAATCCGGATTCCATTTTTATTGAGCAAATCAAGAATATCTTTGTGGCTGACGCCATTTTTAATTTGTTGATCAATAATGGGCATGAAATCTTTTAAAATGGCCGCGTTGCTTCCCTTTGGTAGGCTTTTTATTGCTTCAGCCAGATTGTTCATCATTTTTAAAACATATAAGCATAAAAATTGCATTAATTATATATGAAAATGAAAAAATAAAAAGTTTATCCAGTGGAGCCGGTTTGTTGTCTACGATTAAATATTGAGCTTAGATCAGAAAATCGTTGGTTCGCCAGGGCCGATTGCATCTTCTAACGTTTTAATCGCTGTGATCTTTCCAGTGCCGGTGGTTCCAGATAAGACAATATTCTGACGGTACTGGACTGCCTTTTTTAGAAACTCAATGATCTTGCCTGCCTTAAGCAAGCTCAAAAGCTCTTCTGAATAATCTCGAGTTTGGCTTGAGTTAGTGTATTTAGCTTCAACGAGGTAAAACATAGTGTCGCTCCTATTAAATTAGGCCTGCGTACAGGGCAAATGAAAAATTGAAACCGTGCATTTGCCCTGTACGCAGGCATTTAGTGTTTAGCGACTAAGCTGCGGCTGCGGTTGTTGTGTGGGTGTTTTTACGGGAGATTTTGCTTGCTCTTGCGAAGGTTTTGCAGGCTCTTGGCCTTTGGCCATGTCTTGCGTAAAGGCATGAACATGTTTTAAAAACGCAGCCCTGCTTTTTGAATTGGTGATATTTTGTTCTGCCCACTTTTCCGCTTGTTTACGCACATATTCAGAACGTTGCTGATTGTACGTTACAATATTAGCCTTACCTCTATCTTGATTGTATTCAACCTTGATATTGGTTCGCCCGATTTTAATTTCGTTATTGTCGAACTGCCGAGTGAGTTCAGCGCCATTTTCGAGTTTAGATAAATCATGCGCTACGGCGGAATTTTTCCCCACTTGTTGTACTAAGTGAGTGTCGCTCATCATTATGATTTTTCCGGCGTACTGAGCATTGGGCTTTGCTAAGTAGACAAAGCCTTTACGCTCATTACTACTGACAAGATCACGGGCTGCCTCCCAATCGGGTTTGAGTAACCGTTCTCCAATGTATTTAATTGCTTCTTGTGCGTCTTTTTCCATGGTTATCACCTTATTTAAATTAACACCCTTAACGCGGGCAGGAACGCCACCAGATAGTGGTATATCAGAGGTGGACTGGGCGGGCGCATATGCTAAATCCTTTGCATCTTCTAGCGTCTCCCTTGCAATAGACTTTTCTTCTTCGCTAGCGCTAGGGTCACTGAAAACCCGATCAAACTTAATACGAGCCAACATTAAAGTACGATCGTAAAGGTTTTCAGTACCTAGTGCATCAACTAAACGTAACTTTTCAACCATGTTTACTGCGTCTTTTTCAGTCGGGTATGCTGCTATAGCATCAAAAGCGTTCTCTTCCAAAGACACATCTTTTTGCGCGTACAATAGCCAGCTTTGCGGCTTAATGTTAGCCTTAGCTGCATCAACAGTAATACCATTTTGCTCAGATACGCCTACTATTTTGAATTCACCGGACCAAAGTTTTGGGAGTTTTACACCAATAAGCTGATATACCGATTTTGTGAAAGCATCTTCGTTAATTTCTCCGTTGGTATAACGACGGCGAGATAGTGCAGCTTGATTGATTCCCTGTACGGCGTCATCAGTATGATAAGAAAGTAGCTCACCCTCTAAACCGTTAGCCATCTCTTCACGGATTTTTTCATTTAACCGTTCCCCGATGTATTTAATTGCGTCTTTTGCCTCTTTTTCCATAGTTATCACCTTATTTAAATTAACACCCTTAACGCGGGCAGAAACGCTGATATATGGCCGCCGAGGTTATCGGCTGTGCACATCCATATCAGTAGTGCCGAGGCTGTCAAACAGCCTGGCAAATTCACGTATTTTTACAAGCGCCAAATCTTCGCAGGCAGCAGCTTGCAAGGTAGCATCTTCGGGGGTTGGGTTTTCTTCAACCATGTTTATAATATCTACAAGCATCGAAGCATTGGATTCTGAGCTTTCTAAATCGGAAAAATCCCCTTCGACATAATAGTCGCTACGTTGCATCTGTCCGTTATAAAGCCGCCAATTTGTGAGTGGTAGCGGTAACGGTACCGGCTCGGTGCGCAACTCGCCTCCGGCGGAAACTTTGTGCATAGGCACTGCGGTAAATCGGCGCATAAAATACGCATCTTCGTAATAGCGTATCTTCTCGGCCATGATGATTGGAATGCCTGCACGGTGGACGAGCTCTTTTTCTTTATCAAGCTGTAGTAGTTCCTGTGGCAGCATCAAGGCACGCGATACTAATGTTTCAGTTTCGGTCTTACTGTATCGACCTACGTTCAAAACACCCACATTCGCATGTTGAGTGGACTGCGCCACCGCCGTAATATTACCAATCATTTTTGAGTATTCCTCGGCCTCCCCAATCTGCGATGGCGTATAGAAAATCTTCACGCCCATGTTATTTATGATCGAATGAGCATCTTCCTTGCCATAGGTTGATTCAAGCTGGGAATTGTTTTGTATAATCAAAGCTAGACGCATGTTATATCCCGCCATGAAACCAACTCCCTTAGCCAGAATTTCTATCTTTCCAGCCGCGGTCAATTCATCTAGCATAAGTAAGCACTGGTATTTCAAAGCAGGATTTTGTTCTGGTAATTCCTTGACGTTCTCATTTATCAGCTGAGAGAAAAAAAGATTGACGATGAATTGCGCTTGTGCCACTTCTCCTGCTGGAATATGAATGTAGATTGTCATCTTACGTTTACGCAGGTTGCGCAAATCAAAGTCATTGGCGCTGGTGGCTTTGTCTGTCACCGGACTACTAAAAACCTCCAAAGTCGATGTAAACGTAGATAAGATGTTTTTCAACGTGTCATCTGACCCGTTTAAAAATCGATTGAGATAATCCTGACATTCACGCGACAAGGGCTGTGCTGTGTTCTGTCGCGCCGCAATAACTTCACGTAGATATAGAGCCGTATCCTTGCCCTTACCTGATGCCTGACGCAGAACTTCTCCCATAGTATGTGGTAAACGTGGCGTTTCCAGTACTAGCATGGCGAGTCCTACAAATAAATTCCGCGAACTGTTAGACCAGAAAGGATCGCCTCGTTCCGGCGTTTTGAAAATGATTGCAGCTAAGGAACGCAGATCATTGACTCGGAAAAGTGGATTTTTGGAAACATACGAAAGTGGATTCCAACGGTGCGTCGTTTCAGAAAAAGGGCTCCAGTAGAAAACCTCATTGCCCAGATGTTTTCTACGAAATGCGGAAGTTAGGTTATAGTTTTCCCCTTTAACATCTAGCACCACGGCAGACTCACGAAATGTAAGTAAATTGGGAATAACAAACCCCACACCTTTACCGGTGCGGGTAGGTGCAGCCAATAGCACAAACTCGAAGCCTGGAAGGCGCATTAAATCTTGAGCAAAACGGCCTAAACAAATGCCATTTTCAGAAAATAACCCTTCACCATCAATGTCTTTCCGATTAGCGAAACGACCCTTTCCATAGACATGTCGATTATGGGGGCGATATGCCATTATCATGCCAAATGGAATGGCAAGACATAAAAAGAAACCAGTAAAATAACTTCCTATAACCTTGGCCTTTTGGCGAGGCGTTTCAATAGATGCAGTGGCATCAAAAATAGTATGAATATTGGCCTTCAGGGGGTTTTCATGGAACGAAGCGTACAATACCATTCCAGATACCCAAAAAGCGCAATAAACTAGCCCGCCGAGTGACAGCAGGCCAATTGCTACGCCAACCCATTTTCTTAGGGTCATATCTGCAAATATAGAAGTTTTTTTAGGCATAATCTTTACCTTGTGCGATGGCATATTTACGCTTCGGGTTGTAATCAATTTCTACAACACGGCGCTGACCGGTGCGCCTGTCAACTTCAATCTGCACCACAATATCAACTGTTAAATGAATCAATCTTTTAATGACATCGTAATCTAACCCAGCGCCCACGGAATCAGACTTCACCATCATCATCATTTGCTCGTAAGCCATCGCAGGATTTTCACCATGGCAGCTTGTGAGGGTGCCGGGGTGTCCACTTAATGCAGCGCGAAGAAAATACAAACACTCTGAGCCGCGCATCTCGGCCAAGAGGATTCGATCTGGCCTCATCCTAAGGCAGCTAAGCAATGCGTCTTTAGCTGACAAAATAGGCGTATTAGAACCAGGGCGGGTCTTTGCATTGTCGTAAAGCAAGTGCACCACATTAGGCTGTGTTAGGCTTAATTCATGAGCATCTTCTATAGTAATGATACGTTCGCCAGGGTCGATTACATCGACTAACGCTTTCATTACCGTTGTTTTTCCGGAGCCTGTGGCTCCAGATAAAACAATATTCTGGCGGTACTGGACTGCCTTTTTTAGAAACTCAATGATCTTGCCTGCCTTAAGCAAACTAAGTAGTTCTTTTTCATACGGTTTGATGGAAAAGGTTGATTGAGTGGTGCCTTGGAACATACCTTGCTCATTCATTTCCTTTAAGGAAATACGCACTCGTGAGGGCTGACGAAGTGTAAAAGAAACGTGCCCACGCAGAACGCCAGGTTCCATGACAAGCTGTACCCGCGAGTTATCTTTTAAAGAGCCAGATAATATCGGATAGGCCGCACTCCAACCCTGTGCGGAATTGATATAGGTCGCTATCGCGCCACCAAGCGACAACAAACTATGCTGATTGATCTGAGGTACGTTGTAACTGTTCCATTGGTCTGTATACACCCAAACCAGGCCGTCATCGTTGACGGCAATTTCAGTTACACGAGGATTTTCACGCCACTGTTTGTATGGTGCAAGATACGCCTGTATCGCAGCGTCATCCTCTAGCGGGATGTAGTCCGGTTTAGGGAACAATCCCGCAACGCCAAGTTCGGTTTCAATAGGTTGTAAAACTGTCGGATTCATACCTTAATCCCCGTAAACATCATCAAACCAGAGGTCTTTACTGACATAAATCATAAGACGAGCCCCACGATTGGCGCTCAGAGTGGGCCTGATATTAATCGTGGCATTTAAAACTTTTTCGGAAACATTTTTGCTGGATCGTGCGGTTGAGGAGCCATAAATCGTTCCGCCAGAACGTTGCTGACGAGCTATGGCGATATCTACAGCATCATCAATCAAAGATAGAAGTAGCGCTGCACCTAGACGTTCTGGCCAATGGTTATCGACAAAGCCACCAACACCCATCGTCCCTACTCCATCAGCTGCGCCGCTGTCTACGTCGATGACATAACCATCCGTAGTTTTGATGCGCTCCCATACTACGGCAATGCGAGAATCACCATGCTGCAACGTTTGGCCGTATTGGCCAACAACAGTAGAACCACGAGCAACGAGCAATCTCGTGCCGTCATCCGAATAAATGTCGTCGGGTATTACACAGCCACTTTGGCCCGGCACATTACTAAAGAGCTGGGTTTGCAAGATACATGGGATATAAGAGCCACGTGCGATAACAAGGGAGCGATCCCCTAACTCAGCCGCACTCGCCTGTTCAGTTTTCGAAGGCATATCTTTTCGGCTTGTCAGGCGTGCTTGATCTTGCACCGTAGCAGGGCGGCTGTTGTTTTCGCCAGAGAGCATCATAGGCGGTGGCGCGGGCACACTGGCGGGATCGTGCCCGGAGTATTGACCAGTTGCGACGCCAGCTAAAGGAATGGGCGCAGCGTTCGTGACAGGGCTGGGCTGATAAAAATTCTCAGGCAATTGTTTTGGAGGTGGAGATTGTTCCGGTTGTACCTGTGGATCAACAAAAAGATCATTTACACTAAAATCGCGGCTTTGACGTTGATTTGCACTCGCACTGGCTTCAGCTTGTTTGGCTAATTGGCTCGCTTCACGCTCAGCTCGCCAATCGGATAATTTCATCTTTCCAAACCAAATAACCAGCAACAAGGCGGCCAGAAAAACACCAAACATCAGCGCCAGAGTGAATACCCTTGAACGGAACACTTTATCTTGTTTAATCTCACCCTTGAATTCGTGAGACTCTTCTAATGGTTCCTGATCGAAATCTTCTTCTTTAATGGCATCACTCATTTTTGTCTCCTTGCGTTAATAGATGGAGTTTCCACAAGAAGTGCAGAGGATTTAAAACCATCGTTAAAAACGCCGATGATGGCTTTGTCCAACCGTAGATTCCACTGTTTAGCAATTCCGTGTACTACGATGGCACCATCTTTAGCTTTGTGAAAATTAGTCAGCCATTCGTCGCGGCTGCCGGGCGAAGATTCGTAGATGACGGGAATATCTGTATTTTCTGGGAAATAAAAATATGTAAACTTTCCATCATCAAAGACTCGCGAAGGACGAATATCAATACTGGTATTCACCAGCTCCATTGAATAACTCATGTTCGCCTGGCGAACATGATCATGAACAGGGTTTTTTTGCGACCCTGTGAAGGGAGCGTAAGAAAACATGATTTTTGACACGCGGTTTGAGCGTACCGTGCCTCTATAGGCTGGCACAATATCAAACACATAAGAGTGCTTGCTTGTGGCGACAATGATTGTGCCGGGCTTAGCGGTCTTTAATGGCGCTATAAAAACGCGGTTTCCAACCTTTGCAACATCCCAATCGACGATGCCACCGCCTGCGATATCTTCAACGGTTTCCGATTTACCAAACTCAATAACGGTAGGGCTACCCACGTAACCTACAACCCTTACGACTGTATTATCTGTATAGCGCACAGTACGAACGCGAGTATTATCAGGGCTCGCGCTGAAATCCAGTCCTTGAGCGTGCAAAGGTAGTGACAGAACCAGGGCAATCAGAATTGTTCTCATTGATCGCCTCCTATGAATTCATCATCAGTTTGATAACCTAAGACTGTAAAGCCGAATGGGTTATCAATGGCCTCCTGTTCACTAATGAACAAGCTGGACTCATATTCATAACGAAGCGTAGCAACCTTATGTGTTGTGTGGGTGTTTTTCGCGCGCAAGTCACGTTGTTCAACCGAGAAACGAACGGTAGCAAACTTTTGTCCGTTCGTTTCTGTTAGCGAGATACTGATTATTTTTGGCGAAAGTGCGATATTCTTGCCGAGTTGCTTATCAAGAGCTTGAGGGCCGTCAAAGAGTCCGTTATATTCTTTCCATGGAATGTCACCGGCAAGACTCTTAACCGTGTTGTAGTCATCCTGTATCAGATAATAGTTATAACGTTCACGGGCAACAACAAACTTATTTACCCAATGCTTGTCAGCTAATTCAGATTCCGCTACGTAGTCTTGCACGGTTTGACCAATAGTAGTTGCACCGGTCAAATTGTCTACTCGTACAACGTAAGGCACTAGCTGCTTAAGTGGCACGAGTACGGCCATAGCAATGGCCAAAGCAACAACTGCGCAGGCGAGCACGTAATTAAGCGCGACATGACGAGTTAGAGAGTTGCGTAAATTGGCATTTAATTCAGCCTCCCAAGTAACGTCGCGCAAGTCGTCATTTGGGGTAATGTCACCAAGATTTTTCGTGTTTTCCTTTTTCATATTTTTCCTTCCAGTCCGCAGTTTGTGGAATAATTCTGGTTTCGGTATCCGTAATTATTCTAATTCGGCCTTGTTTGAGAAGTGTCACTGATTACCGGCTTCAAATCCGTAGGTACTGCCTTTGACGGAACGAGCGCTCTAGCTCTAGCTGGGTGTAAAACATTGATTGGCTGCCTAGCCGATTCTTTACCTGTTGGGTACTCAAGCTCTGGTACAGATGAGCAACCAACAAAAAAAAGACAAAAAAAGGCCACCTGCAAGATTTTCATAGCGAAAATTCCTTCTAAGTAATGCGAAACGAAATGGGGTATTACATGGGTTTAGTTTATTTTGTAATCGTGCCTGTTCCTCGCTTGGTAGATGCGCCAGACTGAAAGCCAGTACGAGCAGCGCTGAGGGCAGAGCGATGGCTTAAGGCAGAACGGGTACCACTACCAATTTGTGCCATCGTATTAATTCCTGCCATAGCCGATCTCATGGCGGGAGAAGAACCCACCGCTTTGCCTAGTCCCGTTTGGGATGCACGACCGGCCATATAACCTGCACCTGCGCCGGCAATTTTGCTCGCCGCGTGGGTTGCTTTTGCAGTATTTGATAGTGCAGATCCGGTTGGATTTACGGTCCAACGGGCGGCTTGCGCTAACGACATAATATTTAATGCGACACCGCCAGCTAAATCAGCACCGACCTGTGCTCCCTTGAATGTTAGGTAAATCAAAATACCAACAGACAACACAGCAGCTAGAGTTTCACTTACATAATCTAAGGTTTCAGGAGCATGTGTACTTAATACGGATGCGTACCCTTCTATAACCCCTAAACCTAAACCGACAATGGCAGAAATTACCACCGCAGTAAAAATGTACTTGAGTGTGCCGCTCAACCAGGTATTGAAAAATTGAGCGGTTCCCTGAAAAGCCAAACAAGCGATAAACAGAGGCCCAAGCGCGAAGAAAACAGCTAGAGAAAAATCTATGACAATCATGTTGATTGCTGCGACAAAGACATACAGCACTATGAAACCAATCATGAAAGATCCACCAATTAGGGGAACGATACCTGATAGATCAGAACCGGTAAGGCCGATTTCTAAATGCTCAAAACTGTAATCAAGAATCTTTTTATAAGCGTTTGCCGAATCTTTTAAGACAGTATCTAATTGGGTGTAAATATCCGCAGTTGTACTGCTAAATAATCCAGTTAAGCCTTCGCGCAATTCGTGAGCGATAACCATTACATTACTGGCGTAAGCACCACCCACTAAACACAGGGAAAATATCAGAAAAACGCGGAGTGAGTTGAAAAATACATCCAATAAATGATCTTGCCCCCCAGCACCGCGAATCACCTTATAGCCTTGCCACATGATTGAAATTGTCAGGCCAAGGAGCAATACTGGAGTGACCCACGTAATCAATGTATTTGGAATGCTGCTCCATGACGCAATCATGCCAAGAATTGTGTCTGCCTGAGTTTTAACTACGCCAGCCATGATTTTCTACCTTATTCCAGATTGCCAAAAACACTTGATTTGGTTTTGGTATCGTCCTGCTGATTTTCTTCCTTCTCAGGTTGTTTATTCTCTGCGCTGCTTTCAAGCTTCCCAAACACGCTGCTTTCTTTTTCAAGCATCTTTTTGGCGTTGTCACCATCGCACCCTGAAACTAGACTAGCGAAAAAAATAACTGAAATTGTTAGATAAATATGCTTCATTCCAAACTCCCAAAAACACTGCTTCTGTTTTCTAAAATTGCTCGCCTACCCTCTGCTTCGTTAGCTTTCACAACCAAAGCAGATTGTGATTGGCGTTGCGAAAGTGCTAAATTAATGAGTGTATGCTCATTTTGTAACAGCGATTGCTCTGCCGCTATGCGGTTCGAAAGGTCGGTTGCAGCCTTTAAATCTGTGGCACGATCTACCTGCAATACTAATTGTTGCAATTGCGCTGCCCTCTCTTGCGAGGATTTAAGGGCATCGTTAATGAACGCAGCGTTTTCAGGTTCAGCATAAGCCTGGGCTTGGCATTGCAGCTTCGCATTCGAGTCATGAAAGCGGTCGCAATCCAATTTTTTTATGTTTTCGTAGATACGACGAGCGGCACTGCTTGCTCCGGTTTGCCCCAGTGTCAAAAGCCGGTTGTAACTTTGTATAAAATCGTCAGGTAATGTTTGGCGAGAAGCGTTATTCATAAGCTGACCTAAACCACGTGAACCAGTTATAGAATCGTATTGCATTCTAAGCTGGGAATATTGCTGTTCCATGGCTCTTAATTGTTCCGTCCACTTGGCTATCTCTGCCATATGAGCCGTCCATGATTTCGATATGGCCGCTGTATCAGTTACCGGGATTTGGGCGTGGACAGAAGATGTGCCAAAAGTACTATATAAAAAAATGGTAAAAATAATAAATTTAAAAGTTTTCATAATTCACCCTCCAAAAAAGGTTGTGCCCACTGTGCCGGGTCGTCTCCATATTTTTGCCGCAAGCGGTCGAGTCGTTCTACTTGATCAGTAGAACCAGAAAGAATCTTGATTTCATTTTTAAAATCACTTAAATCAAGTCGCGCCAACGATACACGATGGCCTTGCTTGATCAAGAACATGCGAGATGAATCTTGTAATTCCCGAACAAGTCTAAATTCAGTTTCAGTGAGCTTGAAACCATTTACATAGTCATCGTAGTCTGCCGTTGGATTTGGGAGAAAAATGAACGTGGCTGTTTGTTCTATCAGCGCTCTTGCAATGTCACTTCTTAGAGTGTCATGCGGGCTTTGCGTCATGTAAACACCAAGTCCGTTTTGTTTACGAATCGTTTTCTGCTTGTTCTTGGCAAAATCCTTGAAGTAATCGACAGATAATGCCTTCCAGTATTCGTCCATAAAAAACGCAAACAGACGACCGTCAATTTGTTCTTCCACCCGATACATGAGATACATCATAATCGGGCCGCATATTTCCTCATTATCAAGAAAATCCGTATAGTCGAATCCATACGGGCGACCTTCCTCAAATTGTAATTCGTCGCGCTGACAATCGAGCGCCCAACCAAAATTACCGCGAGAGATGCTCCATTTTTTCAGGCGCTGTGCCAGGCCGTTAGGATCGCCAACTGGCAAAAATTGCAGAACAGCGTCAATACAACGTTGCTCTACCGGCATCCCAGCGACCGATCTTACCGCCGAAGCGATCAGGTTTTCTTCCTCTGGCGTGTGAGCAGCGTCCGCTCTACGTGTGCAGTATTTAACAAGCGCAGTCCAAAACAAGATGTTTTTTTCTGTAGGCTCCATTTTAAGAGGAGCAAATCCCGTTGGCTCGCCATTTTCAAGCGTTAAATATTTACCGCCAACACGACGAATTGCAATCTCAGCCCCTCGATCTTTATCAAAAAACACGCACTGGGTACCGTATTTCAAAAGATTCATCATTAAGAACAATGCCAGGACGGTTTTACCGCCTCCCGATTGTCCGATGATCTGGCAGTTGCCAAGGGCTTTATTTCCGGTTGAATCAACGCCAAGAGGCGTGTCATGAAAATTGAAATAAAACGGCGCACCGGCAGGGGTGCGAAATAACGTCACCGCTTCCCCCCAAGGGTTACCATTTCTTTTCCCTGAATCAAATGTGTGAAAGGAGCAAACTCCAGTGAAATTGCGGCTGCTAATTCTTGCTTCCCTTGGCCGTGATTTCCAGTTGCAAGGTAGCTGAGCCGCGTAAGCGGAGGCCGTAACCTTTTCCAGGTCAACGCCAAGAAAATTGGCGTTGTTCAATAATTGGGATGCACGACTTCTGAATTCTCGCGCTTGATCGGGTGTCTCGCCCTTAACCAACAACGAATAGTGATATTCGCCCAACACAAAATTACCGCTAATTACAGAATCAATCGCTTCATCTATTTCTAGAATTTGACTAAGGGCATTATCCTCAGACGAAATCATTTGATTGCGCTGTTTCTTTAAAGCACTTTGTGCATCAAGGGTCGTCATAGGAGAAAAAGAATGTGTCTCGACGTACTCGCAATCCAGCGCAAGAAGCGTGTTTAAAACACCGGGGGTTGTGTAATCCGAGTAATCTTTCAGTTCCAGAAATGCGCCAAATTCAGACCCGAACGTATCTCTGTATTCTATAATTTCATTACCGAATAATAGGCGCGAAACTGGAAGATACTTATACAGCGGTAAGTTTTTAACCGGGATTTTCCACCAGAAACCATTGATCAGATACGAATAAAATTCGAGTTGGCTGCTAAATGTTCGCCCCGCGAACACGTAATTTCCTAATTGTTGCGGGCGATATTTTGCAAGAGAAGACATAACTGTTTTGCTAACAATCTCGACGCGCTCAACAGCCGCCGCGATTTCGTCCTTAATCTTATTCACTGTCCGATGTAATTTTCCAAATACACCGCCTCGCGCTAATGGAAAAGGCCGATAAACTACTGTTAAGTAAAATTCAGTTGACATCATGCCCTGATCAGCTAACTTATCGTAGTACCTTTTCATTAAATCCTGGGTGAAATCGTTGTACTCCGGCACCTCTAACCTGTCGCTGGCAAAGCGCCGGATACGGTGTACCCAAAAAGCATATTTACCTGTTGCAAGCCCGCGAACAAATAGATTCAGGGCTTCCATATGAGAATAAACCTCTTCTTCAGATAGCCCCTCAAAAGACATACCATCGACACGCCAGGTGCGAACATAGTCACCGTTCTTTGTGCATACAATGCCATCGGCGACAATGCTTGAATATGGCACGATTCGCTCTAGCGAATCTTCCTCGTTGGCATATCTGCGCTGCTGCGCAAATATGTCCTCTTTTTCTTGAGTTGCTGTGCTTTTATTCATTTTATTTTCGTTTTTTGTACGTGACTGGCCCCATGCTGTGGGTGCCCCAATATTGCTTGTTGGTGCGATGCCCAATATCACGGAAATACATGAAGGCTTGTGCCAGC